>CATYEP010000181.1 GCA_958405585.1 uncultured Eubacteriales bacterium | reverse complement strand
CGACATTCATATTTCCTTTTGCATGGGCGATCAACTGCGGTTCACATCCGCCCTGCGCCATCAAAAAACAAAAAGTGATCATTTCCCGCTCTTGAACGGTCAACCCTGCGCGCGTATAATAATCACCGAAACAGTTTGCCGACAGCCAGCGGTTAATATGCCCGCTTTCCCCTTTGCCGGATTCGGAAAAACCCCGCATTCCTTCTCCGAAAATTTCAACCTGAATTTGTTCGCCCGCTTTTGCACGATTTTGTTTTTCCGCTGTTTTCTTCTCCTCCAACGGCAAACAGATCCCCTTTGCGGTTAACACCTCATTCGTCGCTTTCAAAAAAGAAAACACTTTGCCGTAACCGAGATATGCCGTTGCCTGGTATAACATCTCCTTCACTTGTTCGGGCAATACTCCCAGCCGCAGTGCCGCCGGCAGCATTTCCCGATATACATCCAACGCCTGGCACCCTGTCAATGCCGCCAAAATTGCCAAAAATCTCGTTTTATCATTCAACCCGGCAGTTTGCATCACTTCATCGAATGCAAAATCGCAAAACAATTCTTTAAATTCCGGATCTGTTTCCGCAAAACAGATTCCACCGTCCGGAAATATTTTCTTCAGAAACTCTTCCGCAGACTTAGTCATCCCGTCCGACCTCCTTCACAACAAAAAAGCTCATTACAGCTTTCTGTATTCTTCTTCGGAGACAGGCTCACACCATTCCGTCCTTCCGTTTTCCGCGGGGACTTCGATGGCAAGATGGACAAACCAACTGTCCTTTGCCGCTCCGTGCCAGTGTTTTACATTGGCGGGAATGTTGACCACATCCCCCGCTTTCAAAGCGCGTGCCTGCTTTCCCCATTCCTGATACCAGCCTTTCCCGGCCGTAATGAGCAAAATCTGTCCGCCGCCCTTTTCCGCACAATGTATGTGCCAATTATTTCGGCAGCCCGGTTCGAACGTTACATTCCCGATCGCAACCTGCTCCGTCGACAACATATTCAAAAAACTCTGCCCTACAAAATATTGTCCGTACGGATTCTTTTCCCCTCGCGAAAAAATTTCCTCAACTTCCTGAATGCTCATGCGTTTTCTCCTTTTGTTTACATTTACAGAAAATCTGACCGACTTTACTCAAAGTCCTGGTTTTTCGGTTTGCGGAGCAGACAATATTCGCACAAATCAAAATCGCCCGAAAAACTTTCAAAAAGTTCAAACCCGTAATGGCGGTACATATCCAAATTTGCCGCATTGTGCGTCTCCAAAGCAACCTGAACTCCGTTTTTGTCCGCATATTCCAATACGGGCGCGATCAGTTTGTGCGCAAGACCCTTTCCGTGGAACGCTTTCCGTACCGCAAAGTACACGATATGGATCGTATTTTTCCCCGCCTTTGCGACCCAATCGGAGGAAAGATAATTTTTCGCCCGACGAAAATTTTCCGCGATCTCACCCGTCTCGTCGTCTTCGATCAGACGCTGCTCCGTCAGGTATGCAAAGTACCGTTCCGCAAGATATTTCCGCACCCCTTTGTGCTCCGCCGGATCTTCCAGCATGATCAGCCCGTTCACCTGCGGAGAATCCGCATACATATCGCAATATTGTGCCAATTCGTTTGCATCACAGTCAAACACTTCGGGCAAAATTTCCATGCGCTGTGCGCGTTCGGGTATCAGTGCCCTATACAACGGGTCTTCAAAAAAACATTCGGTCAGCGTCTCGATGACCGCACCGAAATCTTCCCTTCGCAATCGGTGTAAATCGGATATTTCCATAATTATCGGTTCAACGCCTCTACGGCGACTATCGCTCCTTGTAATTTCTGCGTCAATTTTTTAAGCCGAGCCGTTTCCGCTTCCAATATATATTGCAGATTCTTCCTCTCTACGGCTATCTTTACAGCTAACTCTTCTTTCTCGAAAGTAAAATCCGGATCTTCTTCTTTACCCTTGCTCATCACTGCGCGCATGACTCCGAATAAATCGATGTGCCCCGTCAGCCTGCCGCTGCCCCAGGATCCGCGATCCGTCAGCGCCCGTGCCGTAAAATACGATGTTACGCCCCGCGCAAACGCTTCCGCATAACTGTTATCGTCTACCTCGACCATCGCACATTTCGCCGCATCCGCATCGCCTTCCTCCAGCGCCGCGATCGCTCTCTGCATATACTCGATATTCTTTTGTGCATTTTCATGCGGAAATACAGACTTTTCATACCAATCCAGCGCCACAAAACTGTCTTCACAGTATTTGAACGCGTCCAGTATCACTGCCCCCGCAACGCTCTCCCTTTCCTCCGGTTGCTTGGAATCATTTACGGCACAAATCATATCATACAGTTCTTCCGCCGTTTCCTCCGCCGTTTCGCCCGCGCGGAAAAGCTCCGCCGCAGCCGCCGTATCTGCATTCTCTCCCTTTACACTTCGCATCAGCCGCCGCACACGCGTCGAAAAATCCATCGGCGGCAGCGCACAGCGGTCAAACGCCAATAAAAGTCGCAAATACAGCCGATGATGAAAATAATAAATACGCGCATCATAAGACGTGTCGTCGTCAAACTGCGAATGATAATGCGTCTCCATGAAACTGCCCGATGAAAAATCATTTACCAGCGACGGCACGCCGCTGATCGCCATAGAAAAATCATCCGACCACGTCTGCACCGGACAAACGACGTCCGCCCCTTCCGGATAATATTCGTCGAACCCTTTCGGATCTTTGAGAAAATCCCGCAGAAAATGCTTGTACTCATAAACACTGCGGATATAATGCTTTTTTCCGTGGGCGATTGCCGGAAGTTCCAGATTGATGTCTGCAATCATCCTGCCGCGCCAGTCATTCTGACCCTGCGTCATTTCAGCAAATGCGCCCGCCGACCAATCGTACCGCGAATTGATCTTGCCCCATTCTTCCGCCGCAAATGCTATGAATACCAACGTCTTTTGAGGCTTGTACCCCGAACGGAGCAATGCCTGCGCCAACGACAACATCATCGATACGCCGCAATTATCATCTTCAAAACCATGGAAATAGGAATCATAATGCGCCGACACCGCGATCATCTGCGAAGTCTGACCAGGGATCATTCCGACAATATTGTATGTCGTAACTTTCTCCCGCACTTTCGACTGCGCATTCAAAACCATTTCCAGCCTGCCTTTCTTCATTTCCGAAAGCACCGCCGCCATATCCGATTTCGACATTGAAAACGCAGGAGCGTTCGGCAATCCGCAGATATCCTGTGCGTTCAGCGCCGCCGGATCTACTTCTCCGTAACCCTTGTCCTGCACCGCAATCACCGCAGCGGCTCCCGCTAAATGCGCCTGGCACGCCGGATAATTGATCCACCATTCGTCACGTTGATTGATACGGATCAATGCAATCTTTCCGCGCACATCCGTTTTTAAAAAATCTTTTTCCGTGCCTTTGCCGGCATCCACCAATTCCGTTTTTAAATCTTTTACTTCTAAATTTGTCTGATATCCGCCAAGACGGATCGTTCTCTCTCCCTCTTCCGTCTGATACGTCAAAGTCGCCCCGCAAAATTCCCAGCCATCCAGCACCACCGGGTGTTTTTCCGTTTTCAGTCCCATCTCGCTCATCCGACGGTACAGAAATTCTCCCGCTTCAAATTCCGCCCGACTCCCCGCCGTGCGATAACCAAGTTCCGGATCGCTACGAAATTGTTCCAGATCCCGCGCCAACGCATAA
>CATYEP010000180.1 GCA_958405585.1 uncultured Eubacteriales bacterium | reverse complement strand
TATGGTGCTTCGCACGTCGAGATCGTGCAGTCATTGGGTATAATCGAGACATATGATGCGGCGGCGATCATAGTTGCGGCGGATCAGGCGGCAAAGACGGCGGAGGTATCGCTTGTGGAGATCCGCCTGGCGCGCGGTATGTGCGGTAAGAGTTATCTTCTGCTGACCGGAGAAGTTGCGGCGGTGGAAGCGGCGATCGCGCGCGCACAGAAAGCGGTCGAGCCGCGCGGAATGTTTTTGGACAGTTCCGTTATTGCCCGTCCCGATAAAAAGATCATCGATCAGATTTTGTAAAGACGAATGGTTCGGTGCAGGCAATGTGCCGGGCCTTTTGTCGCTTTTTTCGGAAACGTTTGAAAGTTTTGCCGTATAGTCCGTGCGAGGATATCGTTGCGGAAAAAAGAGAAGGGGGATGTTATGCTCGCTATTGAGAGAAGAAACGCGATATTGTCTGTTTTACGAGAGGACAAACATGTAGTAGTCAGTGAATTGGCGAAAGCGTTTGAAGTTTCGGAAGAGACGGTGCGGCGTGATCTCGATAAACTGGAGAAAGAAGGTCTTGTCGTCAAGACATATGGCGGCGCCGTTATCAGCGAAAACAATTCGGTTGAACTGCCGTATGTTGTCCGTAAAAAGGCGAACGTGACGGCAAAGCAGAAGATTGCGGAATTGGCTGCCAACATTATTTCGGATGGTGATACGCTGATTCTGGATGCCAGTTCGACGGCGGTATTCATCGCGCAGAAGATCAAAAATAAGAAAGATCTGACACTGATCACCAATTCGATCGAAGTTCTTATGGAATTGTCGGACGTGACGGGCTGGAAGATTTTATCGACGGGCGGACTTCTGAAAGAGCGGTCGTGTGCGCTGGTCGGGAATCAGGCGGAAGAATGTCTTTCGAGATTTCATGTAGACAAGGCGTTTATATCCTGCAAGGGTGTACATCCTGAACACGGTTTTTCGGACAGCAGCGATATGCATGCTTCGGTGAAAAGGAGCATGATCCAGAGTGCTGCGCAGGTCTTTTTTGCGGTAGATTCTTCCAAATTCGGGAAATTATCGCTGACGACGATCAGCAATTTTGAGGGAGTCGAAGCGATTATTACCGATCAGAAGCCGAGTGCGGAATGGGAACGTATCTTTGCCGCAAACGATGTGGAATGTCTTTATCCGGAGGTCGAAAATGTCTGAAACAAAGGTTATTTGTTTTGCGAACAATAAGGGCGGCAGCGGAAAATCGACCACCTGTTCGAATGTGGGATATTTTTTGGCGGAATCCGGACGCAAAGTTTTGCTGATCGACGGAGATATGCAGTTGAATCTGTCACTTGCGTTTTTTGATGAGGAAAAGGTTCTTTCCATGGCGGCAAGCGAAAAGAATCTTTTCAACGCGATCAAGAAGCAGGACGATCTGTCGGATTATATTGTATCGACAGGGTATCCCGGGTTAGATATTATTCCTTCTTCGACATTGATGAGTTCGATCGAGTTTGAGCTGTTTTCTAAGTGGCAGAGGGAATACATTTTGAAAAAGTGTCTGCAGAAGCTGAAAGAGAGCGGCAAATATGATTATATACTGATCGATTCGCCTCCTACGTTGGGCGGATGGGTCATGAATATACTTGCGGCATCCGATTATCTGATCGTACCGGTGGAAGCAAGTCCTTGGGGACTGTTCGGACTTTCAAATTTATTTGAATTTTTGTCGGAAGCAAAAGGCGTGGCGCCTGAATTGAAGGTGGCGGGGATTGCCGTTACAAAGGTCGACGGGCGGAAAAATTATTTTAAACAGACAATGGAAACTCTGCGTGAGCTGCCGGCGCATTTATTTGAGACATGCATCCATCTGGACAGCAGTATTGAATGGGCGCAGGATAACAGCAAACCGGTCGGAAAATATCGGAGAAGTTCGCGCAGCAGTAAAGAATATCAAATGTTAACGGAGGAGATCGAAGCGGTATGCCGATAGGAAGTGCAAGTATACGTCGTGCGACGGGCGCGATGAACAAATCGGAAAAGAAGTCGGAGAAAGTTGCTTTTGCAGTACAGACTACATTGGCGGATATAGCGGTTGATAAAATTTCGGGTACATTGCCGCAGGTATCGGATGCGTTGATCAAGTCCGTGAAAAAATATGGGATCATGGAACCTGTTTCGTTGCTTTCGGATGGTGACAAGCTCCGTATTGTATCGGGTGCTGGCAGGATTGCGGCGGCGAAAGCGTGCGGCTTGGAACAGATCAAGGCGGTTATCATTACGTTGGAAGGCAGCGGTGTTACGGGTGCGAAAAAGGATCTGACGGCTGTTTATAAAGCTGTCGCTATGGACGAAATTGCAGTGACGGTATCCGAGACGGATTCGATTCATGAAGAAAAATTTAAGGCAGCGCGTTCGATCGGAAGCGATCTTCCCGATTATTTGTTATAAAAAATAGGCTGAAAATAATTTTCGGCCGAAAGAGAGTCTGGCATGAAAAGTTTTGATATAAAGACAAAAATATATTTTGGCGACAATGCTATGGACCGCGTACGTGAGCTTCCGTATAAGCGGATCATGGTTATAACGGACAAGTTTTTTTCCGGAAGCAGTATGTTGCGCATTGTTACGCAGCCGTTGAGTGAATCCAATAAGGAATTTCGTATTTTTAACGATGTGGTACCCGATCCTCCGATCGATAAGATCGTAGTGGGGGTCAAAGCTGTTTTGGAATATAAACCGGATTGTCTGATCGCGGTCGGAGGCGGATCTGTGATCGATTCGGCTAAAGCGATCCGTGAGTTTGCGGTAAGGATGCATGAGACGAAAATTGCATTGATCGCAATTCCTACAACCAGCGGAACGGGTTCGGAAGTTACGTCTTTGTCCGTGATTACCGATCCGGTGCGTCATATAAAGTATCCGCTTGTTTCTGAAAGCATGCTTCCGGAAGAAGCAATTCTGGATGAGGAACTGGTCAAGAGTGTTCCGCCTAATGTGACGGCGGATACAGGTATGGACGTTCTTACGCATGCGATCGAAGCATACACCAGTATGAATAACAATGAGTTCTCGGCTGCGCTTGCGGAGAAAGCGATCGAGATCTGCGGAGCATTTCTGCTTCGCGCTTATCTGGACGGAAACGATTGGCATGCACGTAGAAAGATGCATGTGGCGTCCTGTCTTGCCGGGCTTGCGTTCAATTCCGCATCGTTGGGGCTTAATCATGGTATGGCGCATCAGCTCGGCGCGAATTTCCATATTGCGCACGGGCGCGCAAATGCAATGCTTTTGCCGCATATCATAGAATTTAACAGCGGCATCAATATTCATTCGCGTAGCCAGAAAGAATACCCGAAGCAAGTGGAGAAATATGTTTCCATTGCACGGCTTTTGGGATTGCAGAACTTCAATACGATCACAACGGTTCGAGCTTTGGTTAACTGGATCCAGTTTATGAATAAGGAAATGAATATCCCTTTGTCGATTTCGCAGATGGGCAACATACAGGAGATGGAATATCGTTCCAAAATTCCGCAGATGGCCGATGCCGCATTGGCGGACGGTTGTACGGCAACCAACCCGAAAGTGCCGACGAAAGCGGATGTTATGCGTATCTACGAGGAACTTTGGTAAACACACACAAGTTTTCGTCCTCTTGAAAGCTCAAAAAACAGAGCGGAGAGATTCGCTCTGTTTTTAATTTATACGGAAAGATAAACGCCGATTTACAGATAATTTGCTTTTTAACAGATAATAGACAAAATTAATCTTCGTTTTT
>CATYEP010000179.1 GCA_958405585.1 uncultured Eubacteriales bacterium | reverse complement strand
TCGGAGGACGGCAGAACGATCGTTGTACGCAGAGAACGGATTTGTGATTGCAAAAAGACGGAAGCAAACGAGGAAGTGACGCTGTATGATTTTCTGAACGGTTTGACGCCCGAGCAGCAGCGTGCGGCGCTCGTGCATTTGTCGGTGAAATGGGCGCAGGCGCATGGAGCGGAAAAAGATGGCGGAGCATAAAGACTTGTATCGTTGGAGCCGCTTAGAAGCGGAAAGGGGCAGTGAGCTGAATGAGTGGGTGGAAAGTTATTCGGAGAACTGCATCTGTGCACGTGCGATCGAACGTGCGATCTCGGACGGGTACGGGGAAAATCGACTGAACAAGGACTGCGCAAAAAAGGTTCTTGCGGAGTTCGGGTTTGACCGTGTCAATTGGGTGCTTGCCAATACCATCTGCGAAGGGGAACACGACGGACGATACAGCCGAGAAAACAAGCAGTGGGCAAAACAATTCAATGTTCCCAAAGACGATAGCTTCAAAAACTACAACTTTGCGGTAAAATCGCATCCCGGGCTCGTCGATGTGTTCACGAATATTGTGCGGAAGGAGTGGCAGGCGTTGGGACTGTATGAATCGAATCAATGTTACTCCGGAAACCTGGATTATACGGGAAAGGTGGTGGCGATCCGTCCCGAATGTCTGAAAGATCAATACAAGACCGCAGTCGATCAGCTCTTCTATGCGGAGAGCGGGAACGGCTGCCGCCCGGAAGCTTTGGGGAGAAAGGTGTTCGGGCAGTTCTTGAAGGACGGGGAAAGGGAATGCTTTGACCGTTCGGAAATACAAGGCGTCGTAAAGCTCGAACTTCTTCCCGCCTGGGCGCAGGAAAAGCTGGCGCGGCTTTCCGGCGGAGAAAATCAGATGAAACTGGAGGAGATAAAATGAAGGTAAAGATCTATCAAGTCAATACGCAACGGGATAAAAACAAGGTAAAGTTTCTGGGGCTGGATCAAATCAGAAAATACCAGGGAACGGAAAACGTGGACGCTACGCTTTACGATGAAGTGTTTTCGGGCGATGTCGCGTGCAAAAATCCGGAGGACGTGTATGCACTTTTCAATACGGACATTCCGCCTCTGCATCGCGGGCATTCGCTGTCGGTTTCAGATGTCGTAAAGACAGTAGAGGGGTGCTTTTATTGCGATCGCGTCGGATTCAATCGGATCGACTTTGACGAAGCGACCACGCAAAAACCTGCAAACCTCTTAAAAGTTGTATACGTGGAACCCGGAAAACCGGCGTATGCCGCGGAAATCGAGGATACGCTCCAAGCGAAACAGCGCGCCGTGGGCGGGATGATCGAACTTGTCAATAACGGCGACGGGACGGCGATCATCTGTAACGAAGAAGGAAAACTTGAAGGTTTGCCTGCGAACAGAAGGATCGAAGAAATTTCGGATGTAATTGTCGGCAATTTCTTTGTTGTCGGGCTCGGGAAAGAGGATTTCCGTTCTTTGACGGACGAAGAAGCGGAAAAATATTTAAAAAGATTTGAATGTCCGGAAGAGATCGAGCAAGAGGAGGTGGAAGAAAGTATCGACGTCAAATTTTATCCGCATTGAAGAAGATGCAGGATTTTCCGAAAGCAGTGAAAGCATGAAAAAGAAAGTCTATATCTGCGCGCCGCTGGGCGGCGATGTAGCGGAAAACCTGGAACGGGTAAAAGAGTATACGGAGTATGCGTTGAAATGCGGCGTGGCACCCGTCGTGCCGCATTTTTATGCGCTGTGTCTTGATGACAACGATCCGAAACAGAGGGAAACGGGAATGCAGGTAGGGCAAAGCCTTTTATGGTTTTGTGACGAGATGTGGATCTTCGGAGACGAACTTACGGACGGAATGAAGGAGGAGATACAGTTTTGCAAAAATATGAAAATCAGAATGAAAAAGATAAAACACATCGAAGGGAGGTGAGAGCGTGCCATGAAAAAGAGGTGTAAGAGGATACTGCTTGCAGTCATCGCGCTGACGCTTGTCGCCGCAGTTTTGTTTGTCCCTGCCGTGGGCGCATATGCCGAAACGGGGGACGTTGCGGGAGCGGTGGAAGATACCTGGAATTCGGCGCAGGCACAGATCAAACAGGTCGTAAACAATGTGGTATTTCCTGTCGTGGATATGATTTTGGCGATCTTGTTTTTCGTCAAGCTCGGCACCGCATATTTCGATTACAGGAAACACGGACAGTTCGAGTTCGTTGCGCCGTGTATCCTGTTTGCCTGCCTCGTGTTCACGCTGACGGCGCCGCTGTATATCTGGAAAATTCTCGGGTAGGAGAGAGAGAAATGGATTTTTTTGAAAAGGAAATGCGGTCGCTGTTTGAAAAAAGCGAACTGATGAAAGATGCCAAACACTGCGGGAAGATGGCAATTGCAAAACCGCAAGACGGTATCATTCTGAAGTTTGAATTCACAACCAACGGATGTGCGAACGACTATGTGGGAATCAGGGCAAAGGTCATGAGCGTGACCTGCGGTGTGATCGACAGTCATGTCTTTTTGTTTTCGGATATCATCGGGGACAAAAATAACGGAACGGTAAGAGTAATACCGTATCTTTGGGAAAGTGATGTGAAATCCTGTTGGAATGTTCCCGTAACGGAAAAAGATATACAAAAGATTGCGCGCTCTGTTCTCGATTACGCCGAAATGTTCGTATCTCCCGATATGGCATTGAGACTATAGGAGGTGCAAATGTTCGATTGGCTGAAAGATCTGATCGGAGGCATTAAAGATGCGTTTACAGGTGTAGGGGAACAGATCTCTAACTCGATCTGGTCGTCGATGATGCACTGGTTTTATGAAACAGTGTATAACGCGGTCGCTGATTTTTTCACGCAGATGGGAAACATGGGCGCGGAGATCTTTGACCTGAAATGGGTACAAGCTACTGTGTGGCTGTTTACCTTGTTCGGCTGGGCGCTGTTCGCGGCAGGCGTGGTGGTGGCGGTATTCGATCTTGCCATAGAGTATCAGAACGGCAGGGCAAACGTAAAGACGACCGTTTTGAATATCTTAAAAGGCTTTTTTGCCTGTTCGCTCATCGGCATCGTACCCGTGGAGCTGTATAAGTATTGTATCTCTTTGCAAAACAAGTTTGCTGAGGACTTATCGCGCTTGTTTGCGGACGGGAAGACGTATGATCTTGCGGGGCAGAGCATGGCGATATTGGAAAAGCAGTTTTCGTTGCAGGACCAGGCGATGGGAAGCCTGTTCAATCTGCTGATTCTGATCGCGTTTGCGTACTGCATTATCAAAGTGTTTTTCCAGAATATCAAGCGCGGCGGGATCCTGCTCGTGCAGATGACTGTAGGATCGCTTTATATGTTTTCTGTGCCGCGCGGTTACGGAGACGGGTTCGTGCAATGGATGAAACAGGTCGCGGCAATTTGTCTGACCGCATTCATGCAGACGACGCTGTTGTTTTTGGGATTGATGACTTTCCCGGAAAGTATGCTGCTGGGGCTTGGGATCATGCTTGCGGCAAACGAGGTGCCGCGGATCGCGCAGCAGTTCGGGCTAGACAGTTCGGTGCGCGTCAATATGATGAGTGTGGCGCATGCGACGACAACGGCGATCAATCTGACAAGAACGATCGCAAGTGTGGGAAAGTAAGAGGTGCGGCATGAAGAGAAACGGGGAACTGGAAACGAAAGATATTCGTATCGGAGATTTGGAAGTAGACGGTGAGGAGGGAAAAGAAATCGTCGCATACATCGAAACATGGTTTGATGTTGACAAGAAATTTTGCG
>CATYEP010000178.1 GCA_958405585.1 uncultured Eubacteriales bacterium | reverse complement strand
CCGTTCCTTTTGCGGCATATACGCTGACTTTTGCCTTGCTCGTCATTGCGTCCACTTCATCCAAAGAAATAACAGCATGCGCCTTGCCGCTCAACAGCTCAATGAGTCCGGCAAGCTCCGCCCTCGTTTCTTTCAGCACGGCAGGGTCCGTATACGGAACAGTTCCCGTGTAAAGCTGATCATACAGCTTGCGTACGATTTCATCGAACGTGATGTCTATATTATATTTTTCCGCATACGTTTCGAGCAGCCCGCGAAGCGTATATAAATACTCATAGTCTTCAAATCCGTCGCGGATGCTCTCTAAACGCAGACTGCCGACAGGCCCGTCGATTCCGTAAGGTGCGCCGGGATAAACAAGAAAACCGTCCCCCTGCGCCATGATAAAAGCATTGGGATCTTCATAAGGATCGCGCGGACGAACCGGATAAGCCGATACCTCCACATAACACGCCGTGCTCCAATACAGAATCCCGTTGATTCCGTAATCCATCTGCATCCAGGACATGATGCGCGAGGAGATCAAATTGTCGTCAATATGATAGGTCGGATACGGAGTCGTCGGGATATTCGCCACATACCACCATGTTGTTCCGAACCCGTCCGCCGAACCATCCGCTCCGGGATATGCGTTTTCCGCCGCCTGCTGCTGCCGCAGTCGGCCTACTTCGGAATTAAATTCCGAAACCAACGGACAAAACGTGCGCACACCTTCCATTTGCTGGCGATACGGCGCCGTTACAACGTGCTCGATACCAACTATATCATCCCGTACCAACCCGAAACTTTCTAATTGCGCGGCAGTGTAACTGTCTGCAATCTCGATCAGCTTATCGATGATCCGTTCGTTGGTGAGCTTTGTTTCCGCCATGCGGTCGCTCGTGGGCGTGTGAGGCTCATCCAATCCCGGAACATAAAAATATAATTTTTTCAGCAAATTGCACTCCGGCGTGGAGTTTTCGGCCAAAGCCCGAATGTATTTTTCAAATTTTTCAAGATCCAGGCGCGGACCGAATTTATTGATTTCCGGATTTTGTACATTGGAAACTTCCATATAGAGGTTATACGCGCTGCACCGCGGATCTGCCGCATATTTTTTGGCGTATTCTATATAACTGTCAAGATCGTCTCCGAATACGGGGAGGCTTTCGGTGGAAACCCGATAATCCAGTAAAAAATCCACATATTTTTCGTACATCTCCGGCGTGCAGTCCAATTCTCCGTTCATAAGATAATCCCGAAACAGATAGAAACTGCTGCGTACATGGTTCTCTTCGGAAATCTCAAAATTCCAGATCCGAACACTGACCGGGACCGGTATACGCTCCTCGCCTAAGATCAGCGTGAAATTACCGCTGTACAGCCCAGGCTCCGCATCTTTCGCCGTGAGCGTGACCCAGATCCCTCTGTTTTGACCGTCTGCAAGCACGTTTTCATTGTAGGCAACCGCTGCTTCCTGCGGCAGCAGCGCATCCGGATAATACCCGAGCGGCATATTCGCGGTGGCACTGGTCGGGCGCTCCACATTGATATACTTCTGATGATAAACGGCAAAAAGATCCTGCCCGAGCCAGGCACCCGTGCCGCTGACCAGATCGGAGGTTTCCAGCCTATATGATCTTCCGAGCCCCGTCTTTGCTGTCAGGATCAGCTGCGCCCCCTCGCTTTCTCCCTGGGCCAGTTCATATGTCAGCGACGCTCCGTCCCCATAGGCATATTGCCCTTGATAATCAATATCCCTTAATATTTTGACAGTATTGGGCGCCTCCCAAACAATCACTTCCGCCTCCGCCTGTCCGTTGCAGCCGACAATCGGCAATACCATGGACAGACATAAAATCATACAAATCAAAAAAGTTCGTATTTTCATATTTCCTCTCCTTCCCCCTCGCCGCTTGAAAGGGATCATAATCCGGCCAACGCCTTATATGTGTCAAATCTCGAATCTACCAATTCATATTCATACCGGAAATACTCTTCCGCCGTCATCTTATCCGTGGAACTTGTGGAGCCAATATAAATTTCAGGAATATCCAAAAAGAAACCGAGCCCCCCTTTGTAAAAAATCGGATGCTTGGAATCGCTTAAAGAAAGATACCTCGCCGTTTGCGAAATCTCGTAGCGATCCTTCTGATACCTCGTTTCATTTTCCTTGCGGACCAAATTATCAAGATGGACCGGCAGCATGGAACCGGTGTTGTCGTAATAGATCTGATGCCCGCGGTCAGAATACATGAAAGTCAGAAATTTTTTAGCCCCTTCTTTTGCGTTTGCGTAGATCGGAATGATCGCTTGCTGCTGGAACCCTGTGGTAAACGTATAACTGCGAATGCGCTTGAGCTCTTTAAAGTCGCTTTCGCTTGCATACGGATGGGATTGCTCACCTGCATCGATGGCAGCAATGACCGCACTGAGCTGTTCGTTGGTCTTCACCTTTTCGAAACGGTCCACCAACTGATTGCCCTGCGGTATTTTAAGTACGGAAGTCAATACCGGAGGCTTCATCAGTCCGACATCCACGCTCCCCGGTTCATAACCTGACTTTGTCATCTCTATTTCCAGCCACTCGCCGTTGGGCATCATGCAAATTTTGCGTGCGTCATTGTAAAATTCCATCTGCGCGGCGTTCTGCGCATTGTAAGTAATGCTGTCATAATAACTGTTTTCCGGATCGTAAATACACATCTCCAACGCATAGAGCATTTCATACCTTCCGTACTGCAAAAAGGCTTCCGGAGACAGTTCGCCGTTTTCGTCTTCACAATTGAGAAATTGCTCCATGCCTTCTTCGCCGACGTACTGCGCCCACCAAGGCAGCAGACAGTATTGCCAATACCCGATCGTACCGGGCCAGATAAAAGGAACATATTCTTCTGTGTCGCGGATCTTTTCGATCAGAACACGCAAATCTTCTGTCGTCCGCGGAACTTCCCAGCCCTCCTTTTCAAAATAATCTGCACGGTACGCTATACCGTTGGGCCCGGACATGACCGGCAGCGAATAGTATTTCCCTCCGATTTCAAAGTGCTCCACGTATTCGGGCAAAAGTTTTTCATTCAGCGGGATCCCGTCGATTTCCTCCTCGTACAAACCGCTTAAATCCTCGACCGCAACGGAATATCCGTTGATATAGGTACTGCCTTTGTCCACTATTCCTCGCAAATTCAGATCGGCCGCAAAAAACATGTCGACCGAATTAATATTCGGGCCCGATTTCAGCTTGCTCTCTGTCTGCTGCGCCAGAAGCTGCGGATTCGGGATCAGCGTAACGGTATATTCCTTATATTCCTCCTCAAAAGCGTCTTTCAGTTCTTCGAAAACCTTGCGCCCGTAGGCGGATTCAAAATATTCGATGATAATGTTTGTCTCCGTATCCGCTACCTGCGGAACTCCGCATCCTGCCGCCGACAGCGTAAACACAAACACGATCAATGCCGAAAAAATTATCGTCAGCTTCTTTGTTAATCTTTTCATAATTTCCTCCGGATAAATTAATAATACAATTTTAATGACACGTACGTGCTTTTTAACCTTTTAGTCCCCCCGCTACCATATTGGACATGATCGTTTCCTGAAACAGGACAAACAAAATGAGAATAGGTATCATGGATACAAGGATCCCCGCAAAATAAACTGGCTCGTCATTCGACGTCGGCGACGTCGCTTTGAACAGAAAAAGACCCGTCGAAAGAGTCGGGAAATCCGGCAAATAGACCAGCGGCGTCATATAATCGTTCCAGGATCCGATGCAGGCTATAATA
>CATYEP010000177.1 GCA_958405585.1 uncultured Eubacteriales bacterium | reverse complement strand
AAAAGTACTTTCAAACATACTTTTCTCCGTTTCTTTTTCTGAATGGATTATAGCATACCGGGGCATGATTTGCAAGCTGTTTTGTTATTTTATTACTCTTGTTGTTATTATTATATTATAAAATTTAGCCAAAAAGTTATAGAATTAAAAAAAGGAATGCTATAATGGAAACAAGCTTGTAAAGCAGGTTAAGAATTGACGGGAAAGTATAATAAATTTTGAGTCTTGAGTCAAAAAGAAAACATGCTTTAATAAAAAATAATAGGAAAAGGAGCTTAATTATGAAAAAGATTTTATCTTTGGTGTTGTCTTCATTGCTGGTCTTTTCGGTACTGGCTGCTGCAGGTTGCGGAAACGATGGCAAGGACGAAACGGGAACGGGGAATGAAGGTGATGTAACGACGATACGAGTGGATCTCCATGGTTGGACGCCTACGATCAACAGTACTTCTACGGCAGGTTCTACTGCTTACAATTCTCCGAAATATATTGCGCAGGAATTTGAAGAACTGTATGATAACAAAGTAAAAATCGAGTGGGTGCGTGATAAAGATCTTTCATTGTCAAGGGAAGATGTCGGACAGTATTTTTCGTTGGCGATTGAAAATAAATCTTGTCCTTCGATCGCATTTACTTGGGGGACGACCTTCCAGGAGCGAGGATGGTATGTGGATTTGACGGAATATCTGAATGAGACAAATTCTTACGAAACGGCCGAAGATTTAAAGGGGAAGGCGTGGAAGGAGTCTTTTGAGGATTATATATGGGAATTGGATGCGATCCGCACTTATGATGATAAGATCGTTGCGATCCCTTTGACGCTGTTTGCGGGATCGGCGTCTTGCGTATTGTACAATGTAGAAAATGTAAAGGACTATGGATTCACGGACGACGCAAATTCGATGCTTGGAATGAACGAGCCTTTCAACTGGGATAGTTATATGGAGCTTGCCAGTGCGGCAGTCAGTGATGACCAGAACAATTTGTTGGATGCGAACAATTATCCTTATACGGCCAGTTCGTGGTTGATGCAGTTCAATCTTGGCCCCGCATATATGAGTTATGTATTGGATTATGAAGATCCGGAAAAAGGTAAAGTAGATAAAAACGGGGATGGCAGTATTAGCGGACAGGAATTGCTGCAGGCGGTTGTTGATGGATTCTTCAATCCTGTTACGAAAGAATATGCAAGAGAGCTGTTGCAGTCTGAAAAAGAATATATGTCTTTGCTGACGGACAGCAATGCAGACGCGACAAAATGGAATGACGGAAGCGGCGTGCTTAAATATGACGGATCGTGGGTATATACGCCTGAAAAGAATGCAAACCGCAGTTTTGTATGGGAGATGATCCCCGCGCCGGTACAGGATAATAGTGAATATACGAAAGATTATGTTGAGTGGGTGTCTTTTGACGAAGCGCAGCCCGGTGTTGATCTTTATCTGAATGTGATGCGTCCCGGTGTTACGGTGGACGGTACCGTAGACGGTGAAATCGACGAAGACAAATTATTTTACAGTGTTGAATTTTTAAAATATCTTACAACGCGCGAAGCTAATTCGGCGATGATTGATGAAATGAATACAAGTATCGGGGCCGTGAAAGGAGCAACATTGCCGATGTGGCTGGAAGAGAGTAACTATATTGATTGTTATTTTGCAAAAACCGATTCCGTGAACGGATGGCCGGGAGGCTTTACTACTTCTGTTTCCACGCAAATGGACACTGTCTTTTCACAGTGGGTAAGCGGGACATTCAGTGGCGATGACAATGCTTTTTATCAAAAATGGAATGAATTGCAGGTCAGCGGTGCTCGGGCGATGGCTGAATCATTGGGAATAACACTGCAGTAAGTTTTTAACGGAGTTAAAGAGATGGCGTTAAAAAGTAAGAAGTCTGTATGCAGGATATCCGGAAAGCTACTCACGGCGATTATTCTTGTTTCGGTGATTGCGATCCTATTGATATTTGATATAATCCGTGCGAGTACGTTCAGCCTGAAGGTGATAAGTGTGGATCCTGAACCCGTGGTTGCGGACGGAAAATCCAGTTGTACGCTGATTGTTGAACTGAATGATGCATACGGCAATCCGGTAGAAGGACACAATATTTACGCTTATATCACGGAAGGCGGAGGGAATTTTACCCAACAGCGCAATACGACAGACGAAAACGGACAGATCGAACTTAGCTTTAAACCGTTGCGGGCGACGAAATATTCGCCTGCAACGGACGTAACCGTGAAAATTTATGATGAATCTAATTCTGTTTTTTTTCTGATCCCGAAAACGATTTATTATGTGATCAAGGTGGTGGATGAATCATGACTAAGCACTCCGCAAAAATAACTTTGCAGAAAATATGGAAAGCGCGGACAGCGTATCTGTTTCTTTCTCCGCTTTTAATTGGAGTTATATGTTTTTGTTATTATCCGCCCATACTGGCCATCGTACGTTCTTTTACGGGCTGGAAAATCGGTGCATCAAATGCAGCTTACAGTTTTTCACTGGACAATTATATCCGGCTTTTCCGTGATGAAGTGTTTTTTGATTCAATATGGAATATGTTTTATATAAATATTCCGAAACTCCTGATCGGAATCGTAGTGCCTTTGATTATGGCGGAAATGCTGTTTTGGGTGAAGCGTAAAAAACTATCGGCAGTGTATCGTGTGCTGGTGCTGTTGCCGATCATAACGCCGGGTGTGATCAGTACGTATATTTGGACATATATTTATCGGTCAGACGGAATGTTGAACGGTATACTGAACCTGTTCGGATTTGAGTCGGAGATCTCATGGCTGAACAATGCGCAGACAGTAATTCCGGCGATCATATTTATGGGTTTTCCCTGGATCGGCGGGACGAGTGTTTTGATTTATATGTCCGGACTGATGAACATACCGAACGAAATCGGCGAGGCGGCGCGGTTGGACGGGGCCGGAACCATGCGTATCATCTGGAGCCTGCATATGCCTTCTCTTGTCGGGCAGATCCGTTATTTTTTGGTTTTCGGACTAATCGGCGCTTTTCAGGATTACGGTATACAGGTTGTGCTTTCCGGGTCAGGCGCGGTGCAGAAAGATATTATTAATTCGGCGATCATGGTGCCCGGATATTACATGTACAGGCAGGCATTTTCGGAAGGAGATCTCGGATACGCCTGTTCGATCGGAACCGTTATATTTATGTTTGTATTGCTGATCACGGCAATAACTTTCAAAACGTTCAATGCGAAGAAGTTTGAATTGGATTAAGGAGCGGTATATATGAGAGCAAAACAATTTTCCGTACAAAAAGCGCGGCTCGCTATACCGCAGATCATTTTGAACATAACAATATGCATACTGCTGTTTTTGATGTTATATCCGCTCGCGATGGCGATCTGGAATGCGCTGAAACTGGATTACACATTTGATTCGACCAAATGGTATCCGACGCTTCCTTTGGTTATCAGCAATCTTTGGGATGCATTTTTGCTGTTGGATACATATATTTTGAACACGGTCGAAGTAGGGGTATTCGGCGGAGGCGGATTGGTATTTATTGCGTCTATATCGGCATACACGTTTGCAAAAATGAATTTTCCGGGCAGAAAAGCAATTTATGCTATGGTCATCGCCTTGCTGATGATGCCGGGAATTCTTACGCTTATACCGCAGCTAATGATTTACCAGTGGTTAGGTCTGACGAAAACCGATTCCATCTTTTCTCTGATTCTGCCCTTATGGACTTCAGGCCCTATATTCGGTGTGTTTTTGCTGAC
>CATYEP010000176.1 GCA_958405585.1 uncultured Eubacteriales bacterium | reverse complement strand
ATGCTGGACGAAGCGGAAAACGACGCAAAGGCATTAAAGAAAGAAGCTATTTTAGAGGCTAAGGAACAGGACTTAAAGTTAAGAAACGAATTTGAACGGGAAACCAAAGAAAAGAAGCAGGAATTGCAGAAAGCGGAACAGCGTCTGATGCAGAAGGAAGATAATCTTGACAAAAAAGAAGATTCTCTTCAGAAGAAAGCGGATGCGTTGGAGCAGCAGCAAAAGAATCTTGTCCGCCAGGAAGGCGAGATCAAGAAGATGCAGGAAAAGGTCAACCATCAGCATGATCTGATGTTGCAGGAATTGGAAAAAGTGGCGCAGTTGACGCGCGAAGAAGCGAAGAAAGCGCTGACGGATAATATACTGGAAGAAACGCGGCATGACGTTGCCTTGCAGGTTCGCAACATTGAGCAGCAAGCGAAAGATGAAGCGGATCAGAATGCGAAAAAGATCATCAGTTTAGCGATTCAGCGTTGCGCGAGCGACCATGCATCTGAAATTACCGTATCTGTTGTCCCGTTGCCGAACGATGATATGAAAGCTCGGATCATCGGGCGTGAGGGCAGAAATATCCGTGCGTTGGAGAATGCGACAGGAATCGAGCTGATCATCGATGATACGCCGGAAGTTGTGATTTTGTCCGGGTTTGATCCGGTACGCAGAGAAGTTGCGCGTCTGGCATTGGAGAAACTGATCAGCGACGGACGTATACATCCGGCAAGAATTGAAGAGACCGTGGAAAAGGTTCGTAAAGAGCTTGACCAGCAGATCAAAGAGAATGGTGAAGCGGCCATGTTCGAAGTGGGAATTTTCGGACTGCATCCGGAAATCATCAAATTGCTGGGGAGACTCAAATACAGGACCAGTTACGGACAGAACGTATACAAACATTCGATCGAAGTTGCACAGCTTGCCGGTATTATGGCGGCTGAGCTTGGGTTGGATGTGAATCTTGCGAAACGTGCCGGGCTTTTGCATGACATCGGCAAGGCTGTCGACCATGAACAGGAAGGAACGCACATTCAGATCGGTGCGGACATTGCCAAGAAGTATAAAGAAAGCAACAATGTGATCAATGCGATTTTGGCACATCACGGAGATGTGGAGCCGAAAACGGTGGAAGCTGTTCTTGTACAGGCAGCGGATGCGATTTCGGGAGCACGTCCCGGTGCACGCAGGGAAACGAGTACAAACTATGTGAAGCGTCTGGAGCAGCTGGAATCGATCGCATCTTCGTTCAAAGGTGTCGATAAGAGCTATGCGATCCAGGCAGGCCGCGAAGTGCGTGTCATTGTTAAGCCTGAACAGATCGACGACGCGCATACTCTGTTCCTTGCCAAAGACATTGCAAAGAAGATCGAGCAGGAACTCGAATATCCCGGCCAGATCAAAGTCAATGTCATCCGCGAATTCCGCGGAGTTGAATACGCGAAATAAATAAAAAAAGGAAACGGAAACCGTTTCCTTTTTTTATTTACTACCTAAGTACTGAAAATTGTTCTGAATGGTAACTTTTTAAAATTAGCAGAGACTTCAATTGTTAGTATTGGAGGCGAAGCGTTTCATGAAATGATCAGAGAGGTAATCATATTTTTTAATGATAGTATTTTTAGTGTTGCCGCCCGCAAAGCGCGATAAGATCTGCTTTGCGGGCGGTTTCTTTTTTTGAAAAGACACTTTATATCAGGCATTTTTACAGATGAAGCGCGATAAGTCATTTAGCGGAATTGAAATCAGAAATTTACCTTTGTCAGGTTTTCAAAGAATAAAAAAAGGGTAGCAGTGAAGTCATAACGGACAGGAAACGCAAATATATATAAATATGCCTGTGGACAGGCAGAGGTGGGGATATGCTGGATTTTCTGACAGACAATTTAAAAGCGGCTTTGCGGGGAGTTAATATCAATCTCGTGTATGAATTGAGGATCCGAGCCAATAAGCCGGTTGTTGTCAATTATGGCGGGATATATCAGTTTCTCGGAATGTGCGGATTGACCGAACATATCGGGAGTGCGCTGATAGCCGGCTATGCGGATATTGAAACGATTATTTATCGTGCAAGTGAATTTTCGGTGTATTCGGTAACGGAGCAATTGCGGCAGGGATTTTTGACGGGAGCAGGCGGAGAACGGATCGGCTTAGCGGGTATTTTTGTTTATGAAAACGGTACGGCATACACGATCAAGGAGGTGACGTCGGTCAATATCAGGGTACCGCATGAGATCCGAGGTTGTGCGGAGAGCATATACAGAACTTGTTTTCGCGGGAAAGTATGCAGTGCTTTGATTTTATCCGCGCCTGGGCGAGGGAAAACAACGATCCTGCGCGATCTGACCCGTCTGATTGCGGGAAGGAATCTGATCAATATATTGATCAACGATGAGCGGAATGAGATCAGTGCGGCGTATCGGGATTTTTCTTTGGACACGGGAGCGTTTACGGATGTAATCAGGTACTCGAGTAAGAAAGATGCGTTTACGTCTGCGGTGCGTGCCATGCGTCCGGACCTGATCATAACGGATGAGCTTGTAAGTGCGGAGGAGATCAAATCGGCGGCGATGTGTGTGCGCGGAGGGGTGGAGGTGATTGCATCGGCGCATTGCAGGGATGCCGAGAGCATGAAGGGATCGCCGGTTTTATCGGAGGCGCTTCGGGAGCGGGTATTTGATTATTATATTTTCCTTGCGTCGGACGGGATAGGACAGGTTTCGGAAATTTATGATGCGGATTGGAAACGGGTAACTGTAAAGACGATATGATAAAATTTTTACTGTGTATCATTGCGGTTTCGTTGTGTGTATTGCTTGCGTGGCTTTTGACGAGAAAGTACAGGCTTCGGATGCAATTTTATTATAATCTGAATCTTTTTAACGAACGGCTGGTCAATGAAGTGAGCTATACAAAAATCCCTTTGCCTGCATTTATGGAAAAGTATACGTTTAACGGAGATTTCAGGAGAATGCTGGAAGTGAAGAGGGATGCTCGCTTTGACAACGGAGATGAAGGGTGTGATATGGACTATCTGAGCGAAGATGAACGCAAATTTCTGGGTGATTATTTTCGGATGATCGGCAAAAGCGATGCCGCTTCGCAGAAGACGTATTTATCGGCGATGCGAGAGGAGATTGCCGATAAGAAACAGAAGTCAGAGGAGCTGTATCGAAAATATTTTTCGTTGTATATCAAGTTAGGATTTCTTGCGGGGCTGATTCTGGTCGTACTGATCGTATGAGGAGAAAAGGGAATGGAAATAGACGTCATATTCAAGATTGCGGCGATCGGGCTGATCGTGACGATTCTTTGTCAGATCCTGAAGAAATCGGATCGTGACGATATAGCGACGATCGTAAGTCTTGCAGGGCTTGTGATCGTGCTTACGGTAGTGCTGGACATGGTAGTGGATTTGTTTGATTCTGTGAGGAACTTATTTGATTTATTCTGAGTATGGAACTGATACGGATTATCGGAGTCGGATTGGTGACGGCGATCGCCGCGATTTTACTGCGCAGCACGAAGCCGGAGTTATCGTTTGCGGTAACGGTAGCGGGCTGTGTGATCATTCTTATTTTTTCTTTGGACATACTCTGGTCAACGTTTGGAATATTTGAGCAGATCGGTGAGCAGACGGGGATCGACAACTCCCTGATTCGCATTATACTTAAAATCATAGCGATCGGATATTTGGTAGAATTTGCGGCCGGGGTTGTAGAAGATTTTGGTTCTAAAAGTGTGGCGGACAAGCTGGTTTTTGCTGGAAAAGTAATCATATTTAC
>CATYEP010000175.1 GCA_958405585.1 uncultured Eubacteriales bacterium | reverse complement strand
GGCGAAATCGACGGCGTAGATTTTGATGGCGTTTTGAAGGACAGCGGTGCTGAGTGCAAGCCTTATGACAACGCACAGATGGCAGTGGAAGCGATCTATGGGTCCGATGCGTTGGATTGTGTTGTTGTAGACGAACTTCCCGCGCAGTTTCTGGTTAACAATACGAAGGGGCATTCTTTGAAGTGTGCTGCTCTGTATTATGATGCAGAGACGGCAACTTCCGAACAGTATGCGATCTGTGTTACGCCCGGAAAAACCGAACTTTTGAACGCGATCAATGAAGTCCTTGAGGAAATGATTGAAAAAGGTGAAATTGACGCATTGGTTTCCAAACATTTGGGATTGGAATAAAAATTTAAAATAAAAAGCTACGAAAAGAAAGGCAAGGCAGGTGCCTTGCCTTTCTTTGTTGCGAGGAAATATGTTATTTTTTCAACAATTGTGGGAAGTGATATCCACTTCAAAATATATATTATTGATATTGCAAGGGTTTCGCACTACGCTCATTATCGCGGTAGGGGCTTCTGTTTTGGGCCTTGTGCTGGGGATCATTGTTGCCGTCGTGAAGATCGCGGCGCAAAAGAATAAAAAGGGAATGGCGATACCTTTGTTCATATGCAATTTATATGTTTCTGTCATTCGCGGAACCCCTGTTGCATTGCAGTTATTTATCATGGCATTTGCAATATTTGCGATTCGCGGTTTTCCTTTGGAATTGACTGCAGTATTGACGTTTGGCATTAATTCCGGTGCTTATGTGGCGGAAAGCTTGCGGGGAGGGATTCAGTCGGTTGACGCCGGACAGGAAGAAGCGGCCCGTTCTTTGGGGTTGAGCGGTATGCAGAGTATGATGTCCATCATCATTCCGCAGGCGATCAAAAATGTTATTCCCGCGATCGGCAATGAATTGATCGCTTTGTTGAAAGAAACATCTATTGTCAGCATGGTCGGCATTGTGGATTTGACGTTTGCTGCAAAAATCATCGGTGCGGGGAATGAAATGGCTACGTATCTGGCCCCGATGGTTGTTGTTGCGTTGTTTTATCTGGCGGTTGTATATTTGCTTATATTCGGAATTCGTGCCATCGAGCGCAAGATGAAGCAGAGCGAACAGCATATCGATGAGAGAAAAGCGGAAAAGTGCCGTATCCGTATGGAAAAGCGGTTAAAAGCGATCGACGAAAACTACGAAAAAATTTGTGCGCGGAAGGGTTTTTAAAATGCTGGAAAACGCAACGAAAAACAATGAAGTTTTATTGGAAGTAGAAGGGCTGAAAAAGAATTTCGGTAAAAACGAAGTGCTGTCCGGGATTGACGCAAAAATCAGTCGCGGCGAAAAAATAGCCGTGATCGGCCCTTCCGGAAGCGGGAAGTCTACTTTTTTACGCTGCCTGAATTTGTTGGAACAGCCAACGGAAGGGGATATATTGTTTGAAGGCGAAAGCATCATTCATACAAAAAAGATCAATGAATTTCGCCAAAAGATGGGCATGGTATTTCAGCATTTTAATTTGTTTAACAATTTGACAGTGTTGGAAAATATTATGTTTGCGCCCGTCAAAATCGGAAAAGTACAGTTGAAAAAGCGGAAGGCCGCGTTGCGCAGACTGAAAATACGCCAATTTTTCGGAAAAGATACGGATCAATCGATTGAAATCGATACGAGTATCGCACAGATCCAGAAAGAAGCAAAGGATCGGGCTTTGGCATTGTTGGAGCGCATCGGATTGGCCGATAAAGCGAGTGCATACCCTTCCACATTGTCGGGCGGACAGCGTCAGCGTATTGCGATCGTGCGCGCTCTGGCGATGAATCCGAAAGTAATGCTTTTCGACGAACCTACCAGCGCCCTCGATCCTGAGATGGTCGGAGAAGTTTTGCAGTTGATTAAGGAGCTTGCGGATGAAGGTATGACGATGGTGATCGTCACGCACGAAATGGGGTTTGCCCGTGAAGTGGCAACGCGCGTATTTTTCATGGACGGAGGAAAGATCCAGGAGCAGGGGGCGCCTGCTCAGATTTTCGGTTCGCCGCAGAATCCGCGCCTGAAAGATTTTCTTTCCAAAGTGCTTTGATTAAATAAATTAATTTATTGGCCGCGCCGATATTTTTCGGCGCGGTAATTTTTTGATAATCGCCTGCGCGCGGCAATATTTTCGCGCGCAGGCGGAAAGTCCTGTATTCATTTACAAAAAACGGTCGCGCATAAAACAGATGAAAGTGGGCGCTGCAACAGCAGCGCCCACATTCGCAATACCTTTTTATTAAATCATGAAGAGGGATCAGTCATGATCGTTGTGGCGGCGTTCACATTCAAAACAGCCGCCTGCGGTTTCGTATACATAAACAGTGTTCCCGTTTTCATCGTTTTCGATGGTCACGAAATAAACCTGTTTGGAATCGCGTGAGCCGACCGTAATGCGGATAGAATTTTGTTTGTCGGCATCCTGTTCGAAGTAGAAGATCTGGGATTCGGGCCCCTGGAAGAGCTTGAATTCAATTTCCGTTTCGTCCCGTTCCTGTTCCAGTTTGAATGTGCTTTTTTCGGTTACGGATCCGTTTTCGGAAATGATATAGCTGTATTCTTCTTCGCGCTCATTGGCTTCGTTTTCCGATTCCTGCTCCACGCGCATGAATTTGTTTTCGCCGAGCGTTACGGTAAACTGCGTCTTGCTTTCCGATTCATTGCCTTCTGTTTCCGTTTCCGTTCTGCCGCTGAAATCATAATCCGTTCCGTCGATCACGAGCACGCCTGCAATGTTTGCCTTGGTTTCCGTTTCGTTATCGTCATCCCGATCATAGCGATCGTCAAAATCATCGTCATCATCGTAATCGTCGTCATGGTAGCGGCTTACGCTCATTCCGTTTTGTTCGCCGTACTTTTTGTTTTCACCGTTTTCTGATTTTACGGTTTTATCCGTTTCGTTGTAATACATTTCGTAGCTGATGGTTTCACCGGTGATGTCCGTATAACTCACAACGGCTTTGATTGCATATTCGGAGCGGTCGGATGTTTCATACTTTGTCCCGAACGAGCCGTCACTGAGCAGACTTTCCACGAGCATCATGTAATTGTTGAGAGAAGCGATCGTATCTTCATCCGTTACGGTAGTTTTCCCGATCGCCAACGCCTTGGCGCTTGCGGTCTGTGCCGCGCTGCCGCCGTTCATGGCGGAAATGATCGTTCCTGCCGAAGCGGCGCTGAAGCTGTAAGACTGTGCTGCGGTTGTGGGGTGTTCAAACGATTCGTTTTTTAAGTTGTTTGTATCGCCGCATGCTGTGAATCCCAGCGAAAGTGCCAATGTAGTGACCGTTGTAAGACCTGCCATTATAAGTTTTTTCATCTTTTTTCTCCTTTTATTCAAAATTGGGTTTGGGTTTTGCGCTTGCCCTGTACACTTATACAACAATCAAATTTTCTATTTTGTTGGGAAAAATTAAAAATTTTTTATTTTTTTAATATTTTTATCAGTATGCGCAATCTACTCGGAACGAATACAAAAATTTGCAGATTTTTTATATACATGCGGAGATAGCGGCTCTTTTGTATGACAAAAAACAAAGAAGTGAAAGAACCGCGGCGGCGCAAACTTGCGCCGCCGCGGTAAGGATTGTATCTATATACATTCCATAGGAATTGAGAGGTTTAAATCTTAAGATTTTTCTGAGTAGACACCCAGAGTATAAAACTTTTGCGCTTGTCAGGGAATGAGCCGATAAGAAACAGCGATCTTCGTATGCCCGAAAAAGCGAAAAAGTGAGACGTAAAAAATAAGCGGTAAATCAAAGGAAGGTAAGGAACATATAGTCAGGTCGGAAAATCAAGTTAAGAAAT
>CATYEP010000174.1 GCA_958405585.1 uncultured Eubacteriales bacterium | reverse complement strand
TCTTTGGCTGTTTCTACATTCTGGAGATCGTAGCACTCATAGCCTATTTTTTTATTCGCCAACAATTATTATAAACCACCCTCATACCGCACCAACTTTAATATTCAAAAACAAATGGGCTTGCGCTGCAAGATTATTTCTGCGCGCAGGCTTTTTTGCTTTAATAAATTACGAGAGTTTTCGATAAAAACTCTTTGCTTGTATTACAAAAAAGCAAACAAGAGCCGCCGGATAACCGGCGGCTCTTGTTGATATATTAAGTCAGATACTTTTTACAGCCATCAAACGATATACTTTTCTTCCGTCTGAGGTGCATCATCCAGTTCCTTCTTCTTTGCTTCGTAACCGGGCTTGCCCAAAAGCGCATACGTCGCTTGCTTTCCGGCCTCCACTCCAGGCTGATTGAACGTATCGATATTAAACATTGCGCCCGCATATGCCGTCTGCAATTCAAACATATACATCAATTCGCCCAACGTAAACTCATTCACTTCCGGCAGCCAGATCGTATAATTCTGTCTGCCCGCTTTGGCAAGCGCGTATGCCGTCGCCTTGTTTTCCGCCTGAATCAGTTCATTCATCGTATGCCCGCCCAGGAAAGAAACATCCGGAATATCCTCGCAGCCGTGCGGAATCGCCACTTCTTTACGGTAATTCTTCACCGAAAGGAAAGTAACTACTTTATCGAACGGCCCTTCCGTATACAACTGCACCTGCGAATGCTGATCGGTTACCCCCAACGATTTGACAGGCGTCTGGCCCACGTTGCAAGGCTTTCCGTCCAGCGTAACGTTCTTGCCGAGGCTCTCCGCCCACAGCTGGCAATACCAGTCGGACATCAATTTCAAACTGTCCGCATACGGCATCATGACTCCCACATTCTTGCCGCGTTTCATTGCCATATACTGCAACACCGCGCATGCCAACGCCGGATTTTTTGAAATACCAGGCTTATTGCAGATGCTGTCCATATACGCCGCACCCGCCAGCATCGCCTTGATGTCCAGTCCCAACACCGCCGCAGGCAGCAACCCAACAGGGCAAAGCTCCGAAAACCTTCCGCCCACTCCGTCCGGTATATAGAATGTCTTGTATCCGTTCTGCTGCGCCAATTTGATCAGATTCCCTTTCTTATGATCCGTCGTCGCAATGATATTCTCTTTCGCCTTGTCCCCCAATGCCTTCGTCAGTATATCGTTAATGATCAGATACTGCGTCATCGTTTCACTCGTCGCACCCGATTTCGTGATCACGTTAAAACAGGTCTTCTCCGGCTCGATTACATCCAAAAGCGCTGCCATACGCTCAGGATCCACATTGTCTTCCACATAGAATTTCGGGCCCTTTCTCTTGGACGGCGCAAGATCATTGTAATGCAGATGACACAACGCATTGAAAACAGCGATCGGGCCAAGCGCACTGCCGCCGATTCCAAGCACTACAAAATATTTGAACTTACGGCGTACTTCTTTCGCAGTCGTTATGATCTCTTCCACGATCTCTTTCTGATTATAAGGAAGCTCCATCCAGCCCATCATGCCCTTTCCGCGGTTGTCCGCCACATAATCAAACGCATCCGCTGCCGCCTCTTTCATTTCATTCAGTTCAGAATCTTTAAATCCATCGTTCCCGATAAATTTCTTCATCATATAGTTGTAATCCACCGTCAGCCGCATACTGTTGCGCCAGTCTTTATTCCTAAAATTCATAGAAAAACCTCCGTTAAGAATCTGATTCTTTCCTTATTATTTTAAAACAAAAACACCCCTCTGTCAACAGTTCCGCGCAAATTTCTGCAAATCACATACCTTTCTCTTCTCCCTGCCTCTTCAGTAACTTAAAACGCCCTCTCTTTTCCATCTTTTTTCCTGAATTTATGACAAATTCAAAGAAAAAACCAAAAATTTTTCAATTTTATTTACTTTTCAGAATCTTTCAAAATTTTATTGACTTTTTCTTACTTTTTCTGACTTTGTACAATTCCGTTTCTTCGATTTTCCTCCGTGAATTATTTTTTTCTTTTCCCAAATACGGGCAGACCACTCTTTCAAAAAGAGTCAAAGCAAAACAGACCTCCCCACTCTAAAAAAATTGACGTATCAGAATGCGGTTTGCAAAAGTTTTGCAAATTGCAACATTTGAACTGCCTGTCCCGAAAACGAAGAGCCGCCTGTGAACAGGCGGCTCTTCGTCGGTTACTTTCCTATTTTATATATTATCTCATCCAAAAAATCGCAGGATCTTCTAAGTTCCTCATAAGCGCCGTAATCGCCCGCATAGACTTCGATGAGTACCGCCCCGTCAAATCCGACGTCTTTTAATCGGCGCAGACATTCTTCAAAATCAAATATTCCCTTGCCCGGCAGACAGATCTTTCCGTTTTCGTCGACATCTGAAAAATGCACGTGCGCAATACAGCCTTCCATATCTTTCAGATACATCTGATACGGGTAACAGGACAGCCGCGCCTGCTTTACATCGAAAACGCCTTTCAGCGCCGGATAGTAGTTCCTTATCCCTTTAAATATACCCGGTGCATTATACAATGCCCAATGAACGTTTTCCAAACATAGTTTTACACCGTGCGCCATGCAAGCGCCGTCGATCTCTTGCAAACTTTCCGCCAAAGACGCATAATCCCTGCTTACCGAATTCTTTTTCAGGCGGGTTATTCCATGAAAAGTATAATACCTCGCCCCGAATTCGCACGCCGATTGCATTGCCCCATCCAAAATCCGAAAAGCATCTGCCTTTGCTCGCGGATGTCCCCCGAACAACTGCGGTTCAAACTGCGTATTCAATAAATGCACCGAGTTTACGTTCAGATCTCCCTTATGCGCATTCAGAACCTGCGCAAATTCATGTGTGTATTCCGATAATGTTGTCAGAAAAATTTCCGTGCTCTTTACCCCGAGTCCGTCCAGAACCGAAAGCGCATCTTCATTCATTTCCCGCAAAAACAACGACGCCGTCGATACTCCGCTATACATAACCAGCCTTCCCGAATCCGTTTATTTTTTCACTTATGAGTATATCATATCAGACCCGCAATTGCAATAAATTCCGTTTAAAATCTACGTTGACAGCTTTTCCCTTCCATGCTATAATATCTGTAATTCATCACAGAGGAGATTTTTAAATGCACCCTTTCCGTCCTTATATCCATAAAACACAATACTACGAAACGGATACGATGAAAATCGTTCATCATTCCAATTATGTACGCTGGATGGAAGAAGCGCGCTGCGACATGCTTGAGCAAATGGGCATCGGCTATGACATCATGGAAAAACAAGGCATTCTTAGTCCCGTCCTGTCCGTACAGTGCGATTACAAATCCATGACAAAATTTCCCGATGAGGTAAAAATCACAGGAAAACTTGTCCGTTATACAGGCGTTCGCTTTGACATTGAATACGAAATCCGTGACGCTAAAACCGATACGTTGCGCACCGTTTGCAAAAGCTCACACTGCTTTATCGACGAAACAGGAAAACCCATTTCCCTTCGCCGAAAATTTCCCGAATGGGACAAACTTTTTTGTGAATACGCCGAATCTTACCGCTGAATCTTACTTCTGTATCTTACCGCAATATTTTATTTTTTGCATTACCTTAAATATTCCAAACCAATCAATTCTTTACACTCTAAACCAAAAACAAACAATTTATTGAAAGTCAAGTACCACCGGCTGAGCCGGTGGCTTGATTAGGCGCTTCAAGCGCATGGTACCGGCGGCACTACTCGTGCTTGAAGTTCCTGACAATTGCAACAATTTTTCAGCGGCCACCTCTCGGTGGCTGTCTTTTTATTTGCTTCCTTTTACCGGCTCTCCCGTGAACGGGTCTATATACTCCTTCATGCTTAATTGTTCATATAGTTTATCCTCTTGCAATTGATTTGCTATATATTTCTTTATTGCCTCTTTGTTTCGCCCTACCGTATCTACATAGTACCCTCTGCACCAAAAATGCCTGTTCCCG
>CATYEP010000173.1 GCA_958405585.1 uncultured Eubacteriales bacterium | reverse complement strand
AAATGATGAGCTATTATATGTAACCAAGCGAAAGCGTTGCGCGTTTCGTTTGATTACGTGCATATTATAGCTCGTATAAAAAAAATTGTAAAGTATTTTTTTTTATTTTTTTAAAATTTTTTGAAATAAATTTTCTTTTCATTTTTTGTTATATTTTCACATTTTTAGGCGAATGATGTCGAAAAAAAGGTTAACCGCGTTAATTACTAACATTCTTGTTTTTTCTGTGCCGATTTAGCGCATTGTAAGTTTTCATTTTTAACAAAATTAACATTTTCGGAAAAGACGTGACCGCCGCTTAAAAGATACGGCAAAAAAGGCAGCCCAAAACGGCGGCGCAGAAATTGGCGGCCAAGGCAATAAAGACGGGGCCGGCGTTTTTTCCCTTGCTTCCTGCAAAATAGACAGCGGAGATATAAAAGACTGTTTCGCCCGAAGCATACAGAACACAGGCACAGCGTGCGATATACGAATCGGCGCCGTACCTGGCGCAGACATCGGAAACGAGCGCGAGCGAGCCGCTCCCTGAGAAGGGTTTGATCAGGACAAGCGAAGAAATTTCCGACGGGATCCCCACTGCGGAAAACAGCGGTGAAAGTGCTTTGGAAAAAGCCTGTGAGAGTCCGCTGGCTTCAAACAATTCGGAAAGAACGAGAATCGCGGCTATGTAAGGAAAGAGAGATTTGAGCAAAGGCAGGGCGCCTGCAGCGCCGGCGGCGAAGCTGTCGTAAACGCGCACGCGGCGGATGGCGGCCGCCAGGATCACCGCAAGAAATAAAACAGGAAGAAGAAAGGCCGCGATTTTCATTTTTTCCTCCCGTACACGATCCTGACCAGAACCGCACCGATCGCAAGCGCCGTGAGAGCAGCCAAAAGCGCAGGAAAAACGATATCGTACGGTGTAGCCGATCCCGACTGCACGCGCAAAGACAGGACGGTCGCCGGAAGCAACTGTACCCCTGCGCAATTCACGACAAAAAACATTGCCCGCGCATAGACTTCTCCCCTTTCGTCCAGCAAGCGCATGGCGCAAACGCCGGCTCCTGTTGCGGCGCCGCCCATTCCCAGCAGGTTTGCCGCAAGATTAACGGAGATCTGTTCCAACGCCTTTTCGTCCTTGGTACGGAAAAATTTTGCAGTCAGCGGCTTCAAGACCTTTGAAAAACCTCGCAAAAGCCCCGCGTCCTCTGCGACTTTTAAAAAACCGAGCCAGACCGCATATACCGCCGCAAGCGTCACGCCGAGCATGAGGGCGTTTTTTGAACCTTCCAGCATGGCAGGCAGAAAAGCGGCGGGATCGCGGAGGATCAGCAAAACGCCTGAAATCACGAATATGCACACAAAAATTACATTCATGTCATCACTCCCTCAGCTAAGAATATGCAGACTGCGGACAAGATATGCGGCCGATCCGCCCGTATCGGACAACATTGTGCCTGTCAAACCACTTTTTTTACATAAATTTCTGCGCCTTTCGCCGGTCAGACTATAAAAAACTTTTAAAATGGTTTTACATTATTTATAAAATGGAGTATAATAATTCAAATCATTGCACGGAATTTTATACGGAGGGAACCATGGCAGACAAGAAACCCTATTATATTACGACAGCGATCGCCTATACTTCGGGCAAGCCGCACATCGGCAACACATACGAAATTATTCTGACGGACGCGATCGCGCGGTTCAAACGCAACCAGGGCTATGACGTACGGTTTCAGACAGGGACGGACGAACACGGCCAGAAAATCGAAGAAAAAGCAAAGGCAAACAAGGTAACGCCGAAGCAGTTCGTAGACGGAGTGGCGTCCCAGATAAAGGATATCTGGGATCTGATGAACGTTTCCTACGACAAATTTATTCGCACCACGGACAAAGATCATGAATTGCAGGTGCAGAAAATTTTCAAAAAACTTTACGAACAGGGCGATATTTACAAAGGCACCTACGAAGGAATGTACTGCACGCCCTGCGAAGCGTTCTGGACTCCTTCTCAGCTCAAAGACGGGAAATGCCCCGACTGCGGCAGGGAAGTCAAGCCCGCAAAAGAAGAAGCGTATTTCTTCAGAATGAGCAAATACGCCGACAAACTTCTGCATTATTATGAAGAACACCCCGAGTTTATCACGCCCGTATCGCGCAAAAACGAAATGGTGAACAACTTTTTAAAACCCGGTCTTCAGGATCTTTGCGTTTCGCGCACTTCGTTCCAATGGGGTATCCCCGTCGATTTTGATCCCAAGCACGTCGTCTATGTGTGGCTGGACGCGCTTACTAACTATATTACGGGTCTGGGCTACGATACAGACGGCCATTCGGATAAACTGTTTTCAAAATACTGGCCGGCCGACGTACACGTGATCGGCAAAGACATCATCCGCTTCCATACCATCTACTGGCCTATCTTCCTGATGGCGCTGGGACTGCCCCTGCCCAAACAGGTTTTCGGACATCCCTGGCTGCTGATGGACGGCAGTAAGATGAGTAAATCGCGCGGCAACGTTATTTATGCGGACGAACTCGTCAAAGTATTCGGCGTAGACGCGGTACGCTATTTTGTGCTCAACGATATGCCCTTCGACAACGACGGCAACATCACCTGGGAACTGATCAATGACCGCGTCAATTCCGATCTTGCCAACAATCTCGGAAATCTCGTTTCCCGAACGGCCGCAATGTCTCTGAAATATTTTGACGGTATCCTCGCAGACAAAGGAGCAGCCGAACCTGTCGATGCAGAGATCCGCAATATGGCAACGGCACTTTATCCGAAAGTTGCCGCCAAAATGGATGATTTTAAAATTGCAGACGCACTCGGTGAGATCTTTGCATTCCTGCGCCGCTGCAACAAATACATCGACGAAACTGCGCCCTGGATCCTTGCCAAAGACGAAACAAAAAAGGACAGGCTTTCCACCGTATTGTACAATTTGTCCGAAAGCATCGTGATCGCCGCAAGCCTTTTGCAGCCTTTCATGCCGGAAACGGCGCAAAAGATCGCACAGCAGTTCAACACGCCCCTGCGCTCGTACGATCAAGTGGATTCTTTCGGTCTGATCCGCAGCGGAAGCAAAGTTTCCCCTACCGAATCGCATCTGTTTGTGCGCAGAAATTATAAGGACGTAGAGGCACAATACGAACAAATCCATGCTGAAGCCGCAAAAGCAGACGCAGCCGATACGGCAGCAGCAAAGCCGGAAATGACGGCAAAGCCTGCCGTAAAAGCGCAGGAAGCAAGCTATCCAGCAGAGATCTCCATCGACGATTTTGCAAAAGTAAGAATGCAGATCGCCAAAGTCATTGCCTGCGAAAAAGTGGAAAAAAGCGACAAATTGCTGAAATCGACCGTACAGATCGGTAACGAGACCCGTACCGTCGTCAGCGGCATCGCTAAATTTTACAAACCGGAAGAAATGGTCGGGAAGAAAGTTGTCATGATCACCAATCTCAAGCCCGCAAAATTGCGCGGGATCGTAAGCGAAGGCATGATCCTTTGCGCAGAAAACGAAAAAGGCGATCTCTGCCTGCTCTCCCCCGAAACGGATATCGAAGACGGAAGCGGCATTTTCTGAGCCGCTTCCTCTCCGACAGTGAACAATTGACAGTATAAACCATGGATAAACTCGGTGAAAGAATCTATACCCTGCGCAAACAGGCAGGTTTATCGCAAGAAGATCTCGCACACCGTACGGGCGTTTCCCGTCAGACGATCTCAAAATGGGAATCCGGCCAAATGGTTCCGGAATTATCCAACCTTCACGCCCTCTGCACACTCTTCGGAGTCAGCGCCGATTACATGCTTTTCGGCGTCAATAAAAAAACGATCGACGAAAAAACAGATATACGTACCGCAGATATCTTAGCTGAATCTGTCTGTAAAACAGATGTGCCTCAACAGGCGGAATCTTCGCGACAAAAAAGCGGAATACGGTTCAGACACATTATTTTGGCATTTTTAACGCTGTTTTGCGCCGTATCCGTATTTTTCTCTGTTTTTGCGGCTTACAACGTGGTAAACTACATGGCAACGATCGGCGACGCCGGTTCGG
>CATYEP010000172.1 GCA_958405585.1 uncultured Eubacteriales bacterium | reverse complement strand
ATTCTTTTGATCCAGCCGGTTTCGCTGTTCCGTTCACCCGGCCCCTCCTGAAACATCCGCAATACATACACTCCGAGCATAGAATTTATTCCGTAAAACTTATAAACGTATAACCATTTTAAAAACCAAAAACGCCCGTCGGCACAACACAATTTGTACCGTCGGGCGTTTTCGTTATCCGTCTGAAAGTAAATTTATTCTGTACGCAGCGCTATGACAGGATCGCGCTTTGCGGCCGCCGAAGCGGGCAGAAGTCCCGATATCAAAGTCAGCACAACACTGATTACGACCATGATCAGCGCAGCGTACCATGTCAACGACGCAAGTCCCACAATCCCCGTCAGCGGTGTCAGGATCGCATTGATCAGCAATTCCAGCAAATATGCCACAACTATGCCGATCATTCCGGCACAGAATCCGATGATAAATGTCTCTGCATTGAACATATGCTTGATATCTTTTTTACGCGCCCCGATCGATCGCAAAATACCGATCTCTTTTGTGCGCTCCACTACCGAAACATAGGTAATTACTCCGATCATGACAGTCGAAACCACCAGAGAAATTCCCGTAAACGCTATCAGGACATACGTGATCGCATCGAGAATGGTCTGCATCATACTCATCAGCACGCCCACCGTATCCGTATATTTGACTTCCGTCGGCCCGTCGTATCCGTCATAATTCTCGTTCGAATTATAATACGCATCCCTGGCTGCATTCACCGATTCGTTCCATTTGTCGAGATACGCGAGAATCGAATCTTTCGTATCAAAATCCCGCGCATAAATCTGGACGGAATTGGGAGTATTATTTCCCCCCAATGTACGCACAAGCTCCGCTACGCTCGCAACGCTTTCTTTTGAAAAAACACGCTCTGCCTGCACGGGCACTCCCGTAGCATCTCCCAACAGCTTGTTGAACAACGGAACATATCCTGCAAGTGCATCAATGTCCGCCGAAGGAGTTTCATTCAGATATTGCACAATACCCGTTCCCGCATTCCGATCCATATATTCCAGCAATAACTGTTCCGTCAGGTTCAAACCTTCACCCAGACATCCGTACGTGAGACCATCTTTCAGCCGCAATATTCCGACTACCTTGATCTCCGTACCCTTGTCTGAAGGTTTTTCCGAAAGTTCACAGTAAGCACTGTAATCGTAGCGGTATGTACCCCCGTCCGATTGCGTGAATATATCATCATTATCGTATAAGGTAAATGTTTTGTTCAGAATTTCTTCAAAAGGAATCTCCATAATATCGTCACCTTCCAATCCGCTTTGGAACAATCCCAAGAAGTTCTCTTCGTCTAAAAATCCGAGCTGCGCCATCGTCAGATCGATCACATCATTGCTGGATCCGACCACCAGAACCGCTTCATTCGAAGCGTCGGGAAATTCACCGAATACATCGTACTGCGAAAGAATATATTCACCGTAATCTTCATCCGTCACATTCCCCGTTCCGGGCATAAAATTCACGACATCCGTAAAATAATCCACAAACCGCGTCAGCGATCCGTACTGCGTTTGCGTACTCGTCAGAATCGTCGTGTAATAATTGCGCAATTCCGCCAGAGAAATATGATAATCATAATATTCAGGCTCGCCCAGCCCCATTCCGGAACTTACCGTCGTGGACCCGACCCGAAGATCCGTATACAGATTCCGCGTCAGCGATACGCCGTATCCGTATGTGATCGCATTGTAATAATCCTGCGGCATTGCGTCAACATATTCGAGATAATTCATTTGCTGCCCCGCTATATCGGCAACATTGCCCGCACTCAGATCGTTCGAAGTCGTCATCCCTTGCGCCAACTGCGTCAAAAATGAATTTATGTAAACTTTATCTTCTATGTTCTCTCCGATGTCCAGCTTCGTTCCTCCGCCCATAAAACTCGTCATCGCCTGCGTCAGATCAAGCGACGTCTCATTGATCTCGATCGGATAATACGACAGCATATCTTCTTCCGTCTTGCGGATATAATTATTAAACCCGTTCGAAAGCGCCAGCACCAGACATACGCTGATGATACCGATGCTTCCCGCTATCGAAGTGATCAGAGTCCTGCCCTTTTTCGTCAGCAGATTTCTTCCGCTAAGACGCAAAGCTGTGAACCAACTCATGCTCGTCTTTGCTTTTTTCTTATTCTTTACTTTCTTTCCGACTTCTTTGTCCTTCTTGCTATTCCGCTCCCCTATAGCATCCGCGTCAGACTCTTCATCCGTTTCCGTAAACGGATTGGAATCGGAAACCACTGTCCCGTCCTTGAGTTCAACGATACGGGAAGAATACTCCTTCGCCAATTCCGGATTGTGCGTGACCATGATCACAAGCCGTTCTCCTGCGATCTCTTTGATCAGATCCATGATCTGAACGCTGGTCTTCGTGTCCAATGCGCCCGTAGGCTCATCCGCAAGCAGGATCTCCGGATTATTCACCAATGCACGCGCAATGGCAACCCTTTGCATCTGCCCGCCCGACAACTGATTCGGCTTTTTGTTCAGCTCCGCTCCGAGCCCCACTTTCTGCAACGCTTCCGTCGCCCGCAAACGCCGCTCCTGCACCGATACGCCCGATAATGTAAGCGCCAGCTCTACATTCCCGAGCACCGTCTGGTGCGGGATCAGATTATAGGACTGAAATACAAATCCGATACTGTGATTGCGGTACGCATCCCAATCCCCGTCTTTGTAGTGCTTCGTCGAAACGCCCTTGATCACAAGGTCACCCGAAGTATATTTGTCCAGCCCGCCAATGATGTTCAGAAGCGTCGTCTTACCGCATCCGGATGCCCCAAGGATAGAAACAAACTCTTTCTTCCTAAAGCTCAGACTTACTCCCTTCAAAGCATGAACGACAGAATCTGCCACCTTATAGTCTTTCGTGATTTTGTCTAATTTCAATATTGCCTGCGCCATAAATTCATTCTCCTGATTCTACTTTATCGCCCTATTTTCCGCCTCTATTATGCGTTTTGCGGTTGTTTCGGCATTTCCTGCAACACTTCGCCGCACGCATCTAAAAATTCATTCGCCTTCGTCAGAAAATCTCCAATCTTGCCCTCACCCAGCCGTTCCATGATCTTCTGTACAAAAAGATTGACCCTCTCTTTCATCTGATTATAAATGTCCAATGCCTTTTCACTCAGCTCAATATAGGCGATCTTACGGTCTTTCGTATCCGGAACACGGCAGACAATCTCCTTTGATTCCAGTTTATTCACCATCTGCGAAACAGCCGACCGTGTGATTCCCAAACTCTTCGCCAATCGGCTCGATATCAGCCGCCTGCCCGATTCTTTCGCTGCTATGATTTCCCGTACCATCTGCATTTCCGTATTGTTCAAAGACAACTTTTCATCAAAAATTTTAATCTCTTCTAAACGCTTATTTATACGATATATCTCTCGTAAAAAAGCACTCGCTTCCATTTTTTCCTCCTTCCTAAGTTAAGTCCTTAATTGTTAAATATTTTAGCGAACCTCTTAACAAAAGTCAATCGCACAAATGGCCTCTTTAAATAATTTCATCACAATATCATTTTTTCACCGTAACATAATATTTGAATATTTTATTCAGAATATTTCTTTTACCCTACCCCGCAGAAACGTGCAATTCCGCCGGCCTGTTCTGACCTATCCCTCCCATCCGATCCCAACGCGGCACTTCACACCCATCGAATTATTTTATGACTCGGTCTGTGGCATATTTTATACATTGAATCGGTTTGTTGATACGGACACTTTATAAAAAAGCAGGCGGCGGAAAACTTTTGTTTTTCGCCGCCTGCTTTTTACCAATCCTGCTTCTTCAATGACTGACTCTTGACGTCGTCATAATATTCAAAATATTTTTCTTTGAACGTCTTTTTGCCTTCCTGCTGCTGCAATAAATTCTGCAGTTCTTCCGGGGTAAAATCGGAAAAATCCGCCTCTCCGTCGTAGGAAGAAAAAAATTTATAAAGATCAGCTTCCGACATCCTTTTCTCCTCTCTTATTTCTTTTCCCTGCGGTAAAGGTACATAGTAGTACCCGCCGCGTCCGTCCC
>CATYEP010000171.1 GCA_958405585.1 uncultured Eubacteriales bacterium | reverse complement strand
GGTAGGAAAGAACACAGCAGCGATAAAAGAATACATAGCAAACCAGTTGAAGAAGGATAAGGAAAGCGAGCAGTTAAGCATATTTGACCCGCGGGACCCGTTTACGGGTAGCAAGTAACCAATGCATGGCTGGCAGGCCAATAAAAAGCGCACTTGTGCGCAGCCAGTAAAGTTTAGGGTTATACCCGAAAATGAAATACCCCGCGTTTCCACGCGGGGATTATTATTGTAAAGCAAAACCCGCGGATAGTCCGCGGGTAAAAAAGAGCTTAAGCGATGAATCTTGAAATAAAAACTCCTTTTGATATAATAGAGTTGCGACCTGGCAGTTGCAAACTAAGAATCAAAAGGAGGACATCCAAATGGATGACATAAACAGTTTAGCACAAAGCAAATATAGATGTATTGGCGGTTATCGTTTTGAAGTTGCACATGGTGGTGCGGATGATCTTCCAAACAAGGGCCTAAAAGATTTAACAGCGCATAAAATTGTTTCTTCTGCAATTTGAGAGGAATAACAATACCTCGCTTATCATTTTCGTATTGCTCGAAATCAGCAACGGAGAGTAAAATTTGCGTGGGAATCAACCTCCTCATAGTAGAATACAGCCGAATACGAATCGACTTTGTTCCGAAAGCGGGAGAGTTTACTTCCGATTCTATTATAAAAATAAATTAAAAATTTGTAAAGATATTTTTGAAAATTCATTGGGACTTGTGTCGGAAAATCGTATGGAGACATTCGTGACCAGACTTTTTGAAAATTTGGAGGATGTTAAAAAAAGGAACCGAATAAAGGTACGAAACGGAAGTTAAATAAATTTGAATTAGATTAAGAATTTTTATTAACATTTCTTTTCTAATTTGGTATAATGTACGCAGAGGTGGATCATGACAGAGAGAAACTTGCTTAATAATTTGGTTTCGGTCACAATGTTCAATCAGGGTCAGGCATCGAAAATTTTCAATCGGTTGCAGGCAGAAAAGCAGATCATCGTATTGAAAAATAACAATCCGACTGCAATTTTACTGTCTCCGGATGAGTATGACAGATTGTTAAGTCTTGCCGCGGATGGGGAGAAAAAGGAATGAGTTATATTCTCAAACAATTTGATACCGATTTGTTGCGTTTCGATATGCAAAAAGACGTCGACGGGGTTTCCGCGCAAATTTTATCTGTCAACGGCGCAAGCAAATCGTTATTGCCGTTGGATTTGGAGATTTCGGATCAAGGTTTAGCCAAATGGTTAAAGCGCAGGACGATTCCGGGGAATCGTGCGTATGTACAGAACTTTCTTGCAAAACTCGGTCTGAATGAAAAAGATACAAAGGGAATCATAGACTTTTGCAAAGGACTTTCGCTCAATGACTGCTATTGGATCGTTGATGAAAATTTTGGCGGAAAGTTTTCGGAAAACAATTTATACGACAATCGGTTCAGCAATGTGCTTTCCCATATCGCTTTTACGGGGTATGGCAGTTTTCAAAAAACTTCGCTGCGTTCATCGCCGGAATTTACGACAAACGGAATGCTTGCCAAATGCTGGCGCAGAGTAAACGGCAAAATCATTTTATATAAGTCGGGCACGGAAGGGTTTGCTAATTCGGGCAACGAGCCGTACTGCGAATACTATGCCTATCAGGTAGCCGAGACTATGGGGATCGACGCCGTGCAATACGGTTTATCCAAGTGGAAAGGGCGGTTATGTTCTACTTGTGAGCTGTTTACAAGCAAAGAGTATTCGTTTATTCCTGTTGGGAATATTGTAAAAGAGGGCGGCATAAAAGCTGTCATCGAGTATTACAAATCGCTCGGAGGTGATTATTACGAGGCTTTTGCCGATATGATTGTATTCGATGCCGTTGTCTTGAATACGGATCGCCACTTCGGTAATTTTGGCTTTTTGGTAGATAATCGCACGAATACGCTATGCGCTCCCGCGCCTTTATTCGACCACGGTTTGTCGCTCTTAACATACGCGATGGATGACGATTTGGAAGATTGGGAAACTTATGCCAAAACCCGCGTTCCCGCAACCTATTCTGATTTTATTGAACTTGCACAACAGTTGATGGGGCATTCGCAAAAGGAAAAACTGCGCAAACTTATCAATTTCAAATTCAAAAAGCATCCGCGCTATAACTGGCGTGACAGCCGATTGCGCATACTATCGGAAGTTATAAAGCGTCGCGTCAAGGCGCTGTTGAGATAATGGCGCAATGTGCCGGGGCGAATTATGGACAAAGACCTGTTAAAACAAAAGTAATTTAGGGCAGCGGAGGAAAGATTTTGAACGATCCGAAAGTAATTAAAAAGGATAAATATATAAACAGCGAAGAAAAAGTTGCGGTGGTGCAGGGCGTAACGCTGTATGAGGCGGAGCATAAGCACGAGTTTATAGAACTTGCCTATGTGGAAGAAGGGGAAGCGCAGCATTTGGTGAACGGGGAAACCTTTCAATTGAGCGCGGGGGACATCATGATGCTCGACAGCGGTGCTTCGCACAGTTATCGGGCGACAACGCCTACGATCTCCGTTTGGAACATTTTGTTTCTGCCCGAATTTTTTGATTTTTTTCTGAAAGAGGGAGACCGTTGCATCGAATATGCCTGCCGCACGATGCTGAAAGAAAAAGTGGGCGGCGCATTGATGAAAGAGAGCGGCTTTTTGAGCTTGCCCAAGGAAAAGGCGAAGAGTGTGGTGCCGTATATCAGGCAAATCATTGAAGAGAAGAAGGAAGAACGTCCCGGTTATCTTGAAGCGATTCATTCGCTGCTCAAATTGGCGCTTATCGAGATTTTTCGCTATGGACATGACGTAAAGGGGGATTTTTCCGACAAGCAGAGGTGGCTTTATGAGGAAATGATGGAGTATATCAAAAGGAACAGGGGCGATGGTATTTCCGCAAGTTATTTATCAAAATTGCTGTTCTATTCCCCCGAATACCTTTCAAAAACATTCAACGGTATTTCCAGCCAGCCTATGAAGAAGTATATCCAAAAAGAAAAGTTGGAGTGGGCAAGAAAAGCGCTTCTTTCTACGGACAAAACAGTGGAAGAGATCATGGAAGAAGCAGGGTATAACGATAAAAAATATTTTTACGAAATATTCAAGCGGGAGTACGGCGTTTCACCGGGTAAATACAGAAAAGGATAAATAATTCATACAACAAAAAGAGGTCGTGCGACCTCTTTTTTTGTATAGCAAAATAACGCGGAGTTTGATACGCGAAGAAATGACAGTAAAAGTGCAGAGTGAAGATGGAGCAAAAGAGGGGTTGTCGGCGGTATGGGATGCCTTGTAGAATGAAAGTTTTCAGCTTTTATCGGCAGATATTTGCTTGTTTCATTTTTAATGTTCCCCCACAAAACTGTGCGGATTACCCCCATAGGCAAAAAATGCTGTCTATGATATAATATAGGCGAAAATCAGATTAAATCGGTGGGATAGAATGATTGTTTACCGAAACGCGTGTTTTTCGGTCAATAATTATGAGGTTTTTATGTCTGTTCTTTATCGCGCGGGGAGGTCTGAACGAGTATGAAAAGTTTTGTGGAAGAATTTTTGCGCTATCCCGAGCCGCAGTTTGCGCGGGCAGCTTTTTCTTTTTTGGACGGGGAATGGGAAGTTTCGCTCGGCGGTACGCCGTATCGAGCGATCCGCGTTCCGTACTGTGTAGAATCCGAACTTTCCGGAATCGGAGAAAAGGGTTTTGTGTATGATTTGCGGTACAGAAAGACTTTTGCCGCGTCGCAGCATAAAAAGGATGAGCGCGTCCTTCTGCATTTCGGTGCGGTCGATCGTTATGCCAAAGTGTATGTGAACGGCGTATCTGTCGGCGGTCATTGCGGAGGGTATACGCCTTTCTCTTTTGATATCACCGACGCGTTGCGAGAGGGGAAGAATCAACTCGAAGTTGCCGTTCATGACGACGTGCACGAGAATTTTCCCAGCGGCAAGCAATCAGGGAAAGAACAGTCTTACGGTTGCATGTATACGCGCACAACGGGGATTTGGCAGAGCGTTTGGCTGGAATGCGTGCCGCAGGAGCGGTTACTCGGTATACGTTTT
>CATYEP010000170.1 GCA_958405585.1 uncultured Eubacteriales bacterium | reverse complement strand
CAAAATCTTTTAGAAAAAATTCATGATTAATATAGTTGCGCATATCAATCACATCTTTTAGATTTTCATAATCTTTTTGACTTAATTTGCTTTCCCCTTTTAACTTTTCGTTTAACTTATTCAGAGATGCTGTATTGATATGTTCATCATCAAGTTCTATTTTCAAAATTTTAGCCAGTTCCTTATAGTCACGCTCCCACTCTTGCGCGCTTTGAATAATTTTTCCTATTGCATAAAAAATATCTTTAACATCATTGATAGTAAAATTCCTTTCTATCATGTTTTTTACTCCGCAAATTTTCTAAAATTGATTGCCTGGGCAAGTACTTCTTTGTACACTTCGTCAACTGTTACCGGAGGATAATGATAATCCGCCAATTTCAAAATAATATTGACCTTGAATTCAGCCTTAATGTCATCACGTGCAGACCATGCAGCATAACAGATATTCCTTTCATCTGTTATAGTTCTTCTCTTACAATGTTCTCATAATTTCCAACACCTCTGCCGCATTGGTATCCGGCTTGACTTTGGGCATAACTTTTATAATTTTTCCCTGCTCGTCAATGAGGAATGTCGTGCGGACAACACCCATACTTGTCTTTCCGTACAGTTTTTTCTCCTGCCATACGCCGTATGCCTGAATTGCCTGCAATTCGGGATCGGACAGCAGAATGAAGGGCAAATTATACTTTTCCGCAAATTTTTCGTGCGAAGAAACGCTGTCTTTACTGATACCGATGACGACGGCGTTTTTCTTTTCAAATTCGCTGTAAGCGGCCGCAAACGCACACGCCTGCCTCGTGCATCCGGGCGTATTGTCCTTCGGATAAAAGTATAAAACCACCTTTTTACCGAGAAAATCGGACAGCGAAACCATCTTTCCGTCTTTATCCGCGAGCGCAAACGCCGGCGCCTGCATTCCTTCCTGTAACATAAACTATTTTCTCCTAATTATATTTTGATTTTCAAGTTCATGGTGCTTGCAAATACTATCGAAATCATTCTTTTTGAGCTCTTTATCCCCCAACAAGCTCGTTTGTCTTTTTCTGTAAACGAACGGGAATCGGACGTTCCAACTTCCAAAGAATACTCATCGGGCGAGAACCTTCGTGTTGCACGTAGTTTGCTTTACCCAGAAAAGTATATACTCCAGCGCCACCGCTGACGCGGTCTGTTTTATTCTCTCGCACAAATAACAAAAACAGAGTGCCCTTTTCGCGGTGATGAATGTATCTCTGTCCGGTGGGCGAATTTTCTGACGTCGTGCTCTGACTCTGCCAATGGAAAAATTCCTCCCCGACAGAATAGTCCTGATACATTGTCGACGGAGAATAATCCTTATCTGATTTATTGAGCGTGACAAATGCAATGTCAATTTTCTGATCTGGCAAATACTTGACGCCCTCTCGAACCGTAGAGGGTTTCAAAAAATCCAAAGCGACCAAAATCTGATCGCGCGTATAATCGCAATGCAGATCGAGAGGACAGTCAAAGCCAACCTCTACGCGCTCATCTATAAAATCGATGCGTCCAAAATTGTACTGCAACAATTCCAATAGTTCTGCGCAGAGCATAAGATTTTTGCGAACCTCCATCACGCCATCTAAAAGGCTCGTAAAACCACACTCTTCAAACGGTTTTTGCCAGATGGTGAACTGAAACATCTGCAACATGCGCTCCTCTCCATCCGTTCGTGGAGAACGTGGATGCATCAGCATTTCCCGCCAAAAAGCGATCAATCGCCGCGAATTGACTGTCGCAAACCGCGAAAAAGCCTTGCGCATGGTGTCTTCCAACGGCTCTATAAAATTCTCTCGACCCCCCGCCTGCACGCACAAGCGCGAGAAGCTATCGCACGCATACAGCGCGCGAACATCCATATGTAAGTAGTCCAAAAAGTTAGAAAGCGTAAGTGCCTTCCCTGTATCTTCCGTGAAATTGGCAATGCGCGAAACAAGCCCGGCTCTCGCCCCGAAGGATGCGCGGATATTTTCAAAGATGTATTGCCTTGCCTTCTTTTCAAGAAGAATATAGCAGCCTTTGGGTACAGAAACAAACCCCTCCTTCATCTCCCGCAATACGCTGCGAGAAGGATCGGACAGGAGAGAGGCGAACTTGTCCTCAAAATTATATCGCCTGTTTGCTTGCCCGATAAAATCTAATACGGTGAGGCATTCTTTCCCCTCTGCAAGGCGCAACCCGCGCCCCAACTGTTGCAGAAAAACAGTCAGCGATTCCGTCGGTCGGAGAAACAGAACCGTATTTACTTCGGGAATATCCACACCTTCATTGTAAAGATCTACCACAAAGATAAAGCGGACCTCCCCTTTCACAAGCCTCTGTTTCGCCGTGTTTCTCTCCTCTTCCGGAGAGCTACCATCCAATGAGATAGACGGGATCCCGTGCTCATTGAAGCATCTTGCCATAAACTTAGCATGCTCCACTGAGACACAAAAGCCAAGGCCTTTTACTTCGTCGATATCCGTAACATAGCGCAATATTGCCTGAATAATCATGCCGGCACGGCGTTCAGCAACGATACCGCTGAATGTATAGACTCGCTCCAAATCCCCTTTATCGTAACCGCCGCGGCTCCACTTCAAATCGTTCAGATCGACAACGTCCGTTACACCGAAGTATTGGAAGGGAGACAAAAGTTTGCGATCGATCGCCTCGGGCAAGCGAATTTCCGCCGCAATACGATTCCCAAAATACTCTAAAATATTTTTCCCGTCCATGCGCTCGGGCGTCGCCGTCAAACCCAACAAAATTTTGGGCTTATAGTACGTCAATAACTTTTGATACGTAGGTGCGGCCGCGTGATGGAATTCATCGACGATAATATAGTCATAAAAATCCGAGCTTGTCTTTTCTGTAAAATCCTGTGAATTAAACGTCTGAATGGAAATAAACAGATGCTCAATACTTTCAGGCTTGTAAGCCCCTACAAACATCTCTCCGAAGTTTGCATCTTTCAGCACACCGCGAAATGTGTATAAACTTTGTTTCAAAATTTCTTCGCGGTGCGCAACAAATAACAATCGGCAGGGGCTTTGCGGATTTTCTCTACAAAACCGTTTATAATCGAAAGCAGAGATGACCGTCTTACCCGTCCCTGTAGCCGCAACGACAAGGTTGCGAAAGTTTCTACGCACCTTGCGCTCTGCCTCCAACTTGTCCAAAATCTCTTGCTGATAGGAATAAGGCAAAATATCAAATGTATATGTCGGTTTGCCCCCTTCAAGATGTTTTTCAGCTTTTAGGGCATACGCCAATCGCTCTTTTTGTGCGGTATCATAAGGCTCAAAATCCCGCAAATTCCAATAGCTCTCAAAAGTTGCGGCAATTTTTTGCAAAGTCTCAGGCTGATCTTTTTGTGTAATCTTCAAATTCCATTCCAAACCCGAAGTCATCGCCGCATTGGAAAGATTCGATGAACCGATGTACGCCGTTGTAAAACCCGTATTGCGGTAAAAGACATACGTTTTTGCATGTAAGCGGGTGCGCTTGGTATCGTAACTGACCTTGATGGACGTATTCGGCAATTTCGCAAGCTCTTCGATCGCCTTCAGATCTGTTGCGCCCATATAAGAGGTTGTGATAATGCGAAGCATGCCGCCGCGCTGCACAAACACTTTCAAGTCTTCAAGGATCTGCCTCAGTCCGCTCCACTTAATGAAGGAGACCAGCATATCGATACGGTCACACGAAGCTATCTCCTTTTTAAGTTCGCTCCCGAGTTGTGGCTCGCGTACCGCGCCCGTAAACAATGAACTGTGCGCAAGGGATGTGACAGGGCGTACTATCTGCGCTTTTTCATTGACCGCCAAAATACTGTCCTTTTTATCGAAAAAGGCTAATAGTTGTTCGGCTTGCCGCTCTACTAACAACTCATCAAACGAGCCTTCGCGCGTCTCTGTCTTAACCGCATCCACGAGCTTATTGGCCAGTGCAATCTGATCGGCAAGACTTCCGCCATTGTCTCGAACATTATCCAACCCCTTCTCAATAATTTCCGCAAGATATTGCGAAAGAACTTTAGACGCTTCACCCGTATCGATCGGTGCAACATCAATGTATATATTCTCCTCTTCCGCTTGTTTAATCT
>CATYEP010000169.1 GCA_958405585.1 uncultured Eubacteriales bacterium | reverse complement strand
GTCGACCTCCAGCGTGACAGGCTGGCGTTCTAACCAACTGAACTACCGGGCCGTATACAGAGAATGTGGGCCTTCACGGACTCGAACCGCGGACCAATCGGTTATGAGCCGACCGCTCTAACCAACTGAGCTAAAGGCCCCTGATACGGGTTACATTGTCTCAATCACAACGCTTGATTATTTTATAATATCTGCAAAAAAAAGTCAACTGTTTTTCATCCTTTTTTCTATCTTTTTTTGATCTTTTTTGTTTGAAGAGTTTTTCGGCAAAAAGAGTCATTATTTTGCATAAGCGTTTTTTTTTCGAGGCGTAAGAGGTGGTATTGTATTCGGGCGTGAATGATATTGGCCGATCTTTCGGCGAGCAGGAGGTCATATGGACGTTGTTGCAAAGGTATCGAAGGACACACTTTACATATTTTTATCCGGTGAACTGGATGAATATTCTGCCGTAGCGGCGCGTTCCCGAGCGGATGAAGTCATTGAACAAAACATATCCTGTTCGCGTGTGGTTTTTGATCTTTCCGGCGTACATTTCATGGATTCGGCGGGCATCGGGTTTCTGATCGGCAGATACAAGCGGCTTTCGCGCTGTCATACGCCTGCGTTCATTCAATCGCCTGATTTTGCTGCCGACAAGATCCTGAGCATGAGCGGCATTTATTCTCTTATTCCGAAATTGTAAGGAGATCGTTATGATAAATTCTATGGAGCTGATAATTCCTGCCGTATCCGAAAACGAGCCGTTTGCGCGCGATACCGTTGCGGCGTTCTGTGTACGGCTGAATCCTTCTCTGGATGAACTTTCTGATGTCAAGACGGCGGTCAGCGAGGCGGTGACGAATTGTATCGTGCATGCTTATTCCGATCGTGAAGGCGAGATCCGTATTTTCTGCAGTGCGGAAGGGGACACGTTACATATCCGCATTTCAGATTCGGGAAAGGGGATCGAGGACGTGGCGCGTGCTGTCGAGCCTTTTTTTACGACGCTTGCGGAGGAGGAGCGGTCGGGCATGGGATTTACCATTATGCAGACATTCATGACGACATTTCGTCTTGAGTCGGCGCCTGGTGCAGGTACGACGGTTTCAATGAGCAAAACATTCCGTTCATCGAACGCATCGGCGGCTGATTATTTTGACCGTTCTGTGCAGGGCGGGAAAAGCGCGCGGGGCGGATCGGATGCTCGGTGAAGAGGAAACGCTCCGGTATATACGCGCCGCAAAATCGGGGGATGATTCTGCCAAAGAAGCACTTTTATCCGCAAACGTATCGCTTTTAAAGAGTATTGTGCGGCGATACCTTGGCAAGGGCGTGGAGTTTGACGATCTGTATCAGCTTGCCGCACTGGGGCTTTTGAAAGCCGTTTACGGCTTTGATGAACGCTACGGCGTACGCTTTTCGACGTACGCCGTGCCGATGATCGCGGGAGAGATCAAGCGGTTTATGCGCGACGACGGATCGGTCAAAGTTTCCCGCGCGATGAAGTCCGCGGCCAAAAGTATGAACAAATTTATCGAAGAATATACGGCCGAACACGGTACCGCGCCCGCACTTTCGGAAGTCGCGCAGAAATTCGGAATGGAAGAGAGCGAAGCAGTGTTTGTGATGGGGTCGTCGCGGATGCCTGTATCCATTTACGAACAGGGCGAATATAAAGACGAAAAATCGCAGGAACTGATCGATAAGTTGCCTGCGGTGGATGACCAGGAAGACATGATCGAACGAATGCAGTTAAAGACGGCGATCGAACAGCTTCCCGAACGCGAGCGCAAGATCATCATTCTGCGGTATTTCCGCGATATGACGCAGAGCGAGGTCGCGGATGTGATCGGCGTGTCGCAGGTACAGGTTTCGCGGATCGAAAGCAAAGTTTTTGCGGATATGAAAAAACTGCTCGGCTGAAACAGCGTAAATTTATAAAAAAATCTGCATAAATATGAACATACGCGCGTTTTGATTTGACAAAACGCGCGTATGTTTTTATAATAATAAGGAAATAAAACTCCGGAGAGGCCAAAAATCGGCGCCGAAGGTGTATGCCGCCAAAGAGCGGCTATCTCTCAGGCAAAAGGACGGAGCGGTTTTTTCCGCAGTCGCTTTCGGGCGGCTTTCTTTTTTGGCAAAAAACGAAAATGCAGATTTTTGAACAGATCGTAAAACAGGTGGATGACTTCGTATGGGGGATTCCGCTGATCGTACTTATTCTCGGTACAGGCATATATCTGACGGTGCGTCTGGTATTTTTGCCGATCCGAAAACTCGGGCGTGCTTTCCGTTATGTTTTTCGGAAAGAAGAAGGCGCAGGGGAAGTTTCATCGTTCGGGGCGCTGTGTACGGCGCTTTCCGCGACCATCGGCACGGGGAACATAGTCGGAGTGGCGACGGCGATCGTGGCGGGAGGACCGGGGGCGCTTTTCTGGATGTGGCTGGCTGCATTTTTCGGTATGGCGACCAAATATGCGGAAGGATTGCTTGCAGTCAAGTACAGGCGGGTATATCCGGACGGGCATACGCTCGGCGGGCCGTTTTATTATATTGAAAACGGACTGGGCAAAAAATGGAAATTTCTTGCCGTAATATTTGCGGTTCTGGGCATGTGTGTCGGACTGTTCGGGATCGGGACGTTTTCGCAAGTCAACTCGATCACGTCGGCGGTAGGGAATGTGTTTGCGGGTGTTCCCGATGTGCGCCTGTTCGGGACTTCGTATAATCTTGCGGTAGTGATCGCAGGGTTAATTCTGACGGCGGCGGTGGCGCTGGTTTTGCTGGGCGGGGTGAAGCGCATTGCCAAGGTATCGGAAGCGGTTGTTCCGTTTATGGTGATTTTATATGTGCTTGCATGTTTCGTGATCCTGATTTTCAATATTACGGCGATTCCTGCCGCATTTCGGGAGATATTTGTAGGGGCGTTCAATCCGTCGGCGGTAGCGGGAGGAATTGCGGGCAGTTTGCTGGTCGCGATGCAGAAGGGAATTGCACGCGGTATTTTCTCCAACGAAGCGGGGCTTGGGAGCGCGCCGATCGCGGCGGCGGCGGCAAAAACGCGGGAGCCTGTGCGCCAGGGGCTTGTTTCCATGACGGGAACGTTTCTTGACACGATCGTGGTTTGCACGATGACGGGGCTTGCGATCGTGATCACGGGAGCATGGAAGACGGGATTGGACGGTGCGGACGTGACGATCAGCGCGTTTTCGCAGGGAATGCCGGGGGTGCTCGGCACGGCGGGGCCTGCTTTGCTGACGATCTGTCTTGTGTTTTTTGCATTCACGACGATTCTGGGCTGGAATTTTTACGGAGAGCGTTGTCTGGAATATATTGCAGGGCGAAAAAAAGCTGCGATTTACGCATACCGTATCGCGTATATTCTGGCGGTACTGATCGGGCCGTATATGACGGTTGCGGTGGTATGGAATATAGCGGACGTATTTAACGGGTTGATGGCGATCCCGAATCTGATCGCACTGATCCTGCTTTCAAATGTAGTTTTCAAAGAAACGAAGAAATATTTTATGCGGTATCCGACGAGCCGGAGCGGAGAGGAAGCGTCGGCGTTGGAAGATGAAGAAGAGAAAAGTTATTGCAGGCTGGAAGGGATAGCGCAAGGGGCAGAGAAACTGCCTGCGGAACAGGCGGGTGCACTGTACGATGAAGAAGAAAGGGATCCGAAAGACCGAACGGGCTGAGGATTTAACGGCTGTTGAGGCGGAAACGAGTATAAAATGCGGAGGAAAACGCCGAAGATAAAGTCGTGTTATTGACAAAATGTCCGGAATGTATTAAAATGGACAAACAGACGCAGAAGAAAGCCGTGCGAAAGGGGCGGCGCGAAATAAATATCTTGGAGAGTTAAAATGGAAGAGGAACAGATTCCGTTGATCGGGGATTTTGCGGAAGATGCGGAACCGATGGCGTCGGAAACAGGCTCAGAGGGGCAGGAAGGCAGAAAGAGAGGCGGATTTTCGAGTAAGATCGGATTCGTGCTTGCGGCTGCGGGATCAGCGGTCGGATTGGGAAATCTTTGGAGATTTCCGTATCTGGCGGCGAAGTATGGCGGCGGGATGTTTTTGCTGTGCTATATTTTGCTTGCGGTCACGTTCGGTTTTTCGCTTCTGGTATTGGAAATTGCG
>CATYEP010000168.1 GCA_958405585.1 uncultured Eubacteriales bacterium | reverse complement strand
CAATGCCAAAGCAATTGCAAATGCAACAGCCGAAAAACCGGCTATGATACCCGCCGTCGAAAAACCTAACGACGTAATCAATACAATCAGCAGAATCACATATAAGACAACCGTTACGACCGAAATAATAAACGAAGCCGCAGAATTATCCAATTTACTGCTTTTTAAAGAAGCGCTTCGCGTTATCGCCTGCACGATCTTTATAATAACCAGCCCCAAAACCAGAAAAGCGATCGTCCGAACGATCGCAAGTCCCGTGTTCTGAACAAAATCGAGCCCGATATTCCTGAGCGTATCCCAAAAACTGCTCTCCGCCGTTTCACCGACGGCTTCCGCTGTGTTCGCTAATAACTGATACATGGTATTCTCCTTCAGAATCCTGCTTGTCTTACCAAACGTCTCTTTCGCTTTTCACATTCCGCAAAGATCTTTTCTAACGATTCACCTAAATAATAGTCCCCGCGGTCATAAACAATTTTCCCGTTCACGACCGTCGTCATTACGTTGGAATTGTCTGCACTGTAAACCAAATTTTTGCGGATTTCCGATATCGGGCGCATATTCGGCGACGCCAGATCCAAAACAATAAAATCAGCAAAGTCGCCTATTTTCAGTTCACCGCCAGAAAAGCCCAATGCATTAAAGCCATTCCGTGTTGCAGCCTCCAAAGCCTGTTCCGCCGTAACCACAGAAGAATCTTTCAATGATTGTTTTTGAAGGCAGGAGTACAAATACATTTCCCGAAAAACCGAAGCTGCATTATTGCTCGCCGTTCCGTCTGTCCCTAATGCGGGCTCCAGCCCGACATTCAACATCGACGCAACCGGAGCCACGCCCGAAGCCAGCTTCAGATTGCTCCCGCTATTGATGACCGGAGTCACACCGCACTGTCGCAATAATGCTATATCGTCTTTGTCTACATACACGCAGTGCGCCGCTAATCCTCCGTTATCAAAAAAACCGAGCTTGTGCAGATATTGCGGCGGAGTCAACCCATGATGCCTTACCGTACAATCACCAACTTCCTTTAATGTTTCTGACAAATGTATGTAAGTTTTAGCGCCCGTTTCAGCAGCAAAATCCGCTACTTTCATCAAGAGCGATTCATCACAGGTATATTCGGCATGCAACCCCGGAAAATACCGAACTCTGTCTGACACAGTATTATATAAATTATAATTTTTCTCTATTTCGGATACAACATCAATGCCGGATCCTGAATAATACGGGCAACACAATGCCAACATAAGTCCGACTTTTTCAGCCGCCGCATATACGGCATCCTGAAAATAATACATATCGGCAAAACATACGATACCGTTTTTGACAAATTCGGCAATCTGAAGAAGTGTCCCCCAGTACACATCTTCGGGGGTCAGATTCTTTTCAAGCGGAAAAATACGGTCATACAGCCAATCTTCTAAAGTCAAATCGTCCGCAATTCCTCGGAACAGACACATGGCCGCATGCGCATGAGCATTGCAAAATCCGCTCATGATCAGATTGCCACGACAATCGATCTCACGATCATATTCTTCTTCCGGTTTTTCGAACGATTCGCCTATAAAACGGATCCTTCCTCCCCGCACTATCAATTCCCCTTTGAACGGAACTGCATCCGGGGAGGTCAGGATCACGGCATTATAAAACCGAAGTTTTGTATCCTTTATCATATTTATTTGATTTTTTCCACAAGCTGCAACAAATATTCTTTAAAAGGCTCTGATAATGCCTTATCACGCAAAGCAAATTCAACGTTTGCCTGCAAAAACTCCAATTTATTCCCTGCGTCGTAGCGTTTTCCTTTAAACCTGCATCCGACCAGACGTTGTTGCTTGGCAAGATCCTGCAACGCGTCCGTAAAATAAACTTCTCCGTTGGACGAGGGCGCTGTACGAGCAATTATATCGTAAATGTCACTTTCCACAATATATCTGCCAATCACTGCATCATTGGAGAATTTTTCCTGTATCGGCGGCTTTTCAACGATCAGATCAATAGCAAACCGCCCTTCGGATATCTCATTGCCGCGTATATTCGCATACTTGGGCACATCGCGATCCGGAACATCCATTACGGCGATCGTCGGTTTACCCGTTTCGTAATAACATTCCATTAATTGTCCGATCCCCGGTTTCTGATTTTTTTCCGTGTAAATAATATCGTCGCCCAACAAAATCGCAAACGGCTCATCTCCCGTAAACGCCTTTGCATACATTACGGCATTCGCAAATCCGCACGGGTGTTTCTGGCGAACATAATACATATTCACCAGTTTCTCCATTTTGCGGGAAATTTCAAGAAACTCCTGCTTCCCTTCTTGCTCCAGCAAAGCATCCAACTCCGGCGTATAATCAAAAAAATCCTCAAGGATCTTTTTATTCCTTCCCGTAATTACAAGAATATCCTTGATCCCGGCCGCAACCGCCTCTTCTACAATATATTGCAGCGTCGGTTTATCGACAATGGGAAGCATCTCCTTGCAGACTGCTTTCGTAACCGGCAAAAAACGGGTACCAAATCCCGCTGCCGGAATAACCGCCTTCGTTACATTCTTCATTCCAACTCCTCCGTTCCAGTATGTGAACTTTCGCGAAATTTATTTATTTTGTTCCGAACAGTCTGTCTCCCGCATCGCCAAGACCGGGAACAATATATGCATGATCATTCAGTTCTTTATCCAGTGCCGCAATAAAAATATCTACATCCGGATGCGCTTCCTGCAACGCTTTCAACCCTTGCGGCGCCGCAATAAGGCAACAGAATTTGATATTCTTACATCCGCGCGCCTTCAAAAAACCGATCGCTGCCGCCGCACTTCCACCAGTCGCAAGCATCGGATCAACAACGATCAGGGTTCTGTCTGTTGCATCTGCCGGCAATTTGCAATAATATTCCACCGGTTTCAGAGTTTTCGGATCTCTGTAAAGCCCGATATGCCCCACTTTTGCATTCGGCACAAGTTTTAACATCCCGTTTACCATACCCAGGCCCGCACGAAGAATCGGAACGATCCCAAGACTTCTGCCGGATACCGTTTTTGCAACCGTTTTGCAAATCGGGGTTTCCACTTCCACGTCTTCCAAAGGCAGATCCCTCGTCACTTCATATGCCATCAGCAAAGAAATTTCTTCGGCCAGCTCACGAAAATCCTTGGTGCTTGTATTCTTGTCGCGCAACATGGTTACCTTGTGCTGTACCAGCGGATGATCCATAACAAATACTTTTGCCATCGTAAATTATCTCCCGTAAATCTTTTATTTTTTGCTGCAATATTTTTCTTCTATTGCCGTAATTTTATCAATCCGACGCTGATGCCTGCCGCCCTCAAATCCGGTATTCAAAAATGTTTCCACAATCTCCAGCATAAGGCCTTCCCCGATGATTTTTTGCCCGAAAGCAAGCATATTGGCATCATTATGAAGCCGCGTATATTTCGCCGAATACGTATCATGACAATGCGCACAACGTATCCCCGGAACCTTGTTCGCTACGATCGAAATACCGATCCCCGTGCTGCATATCACTATACCGCAGTCACACTCGCCTGCCGCAACCGCCTCCGCTGCAGGTAAAGCAAAATCGGGATAATCGCACGAGTCGCTCGTATAAGTACCAAAATCCTTCACTTCGTACCCTTTTTCTTCCAGATATTTCAAAAGCGCTTTTTTTAATTCAAGTCCGCCATGATCGTTTGCAACCGCAATTTTCATTTTTTTCTTCTCCTGTCTGTTGTGTTAGAATGCTGCGCCGCTTTCAGCGCTGAAATATTTCGTAATTATGATTTTGACAGCTTTCTCAATCATTTCGGCCGTCAGCTTATACACCTCTATGCTTCCGCCATAAGGATCCGGAATTTCAAATCCCGCAATTTCCGATATGCTGTACACGTTGGAAAATCCGTTCAGCAATTCTTTTTGCCCGTCTGTCATGCAAATCACAAGATAACTGCTTTCAATCATCTTATGCTTTAACTGCCGCGGTTTAAATTTTGAAAAATCAATACCAAGTTCGGTAAGGCACTGCGCGCTGTGCTCACTGATACAAGAGCTGCCCTCCGCAAAAATGCCCGCAGAAGCAGTATCTACAAATTTTATTTTACGTTTCTTTATTTCCGAACGAAAAATCGCTTCCGCCATCGG
>CATYEP010000167.1 GCA_958405585.1 uncultured Eubacteriales bacterium | reverse complement strand
TCGATGAGAGTCCCCGCCGATACAACCCGGATCACGTCCCGTTCCACCATGCCTTTCCCCGGTGTGGGTTCCGTCAACTGCTCACAGATGGCAACTTTCTTCCCCAATGATACAAGCTTCGCTATATACGTGTCCGCCGCGTGAAAGGGTATGCCGCACATCGGCGCCCGCTCTTCCAGTCCGCAATCCCTGCCCGTCAACGTCAGATCCAAAAGCTGCGAAACTTCCTTCGCATCCTCAAAAAACATCTCGTAAAAATCACCGAGACGGTAAAAAACCACGCAATCCTTGTATTTCTCTTTTACTTCCAGATAATGCCGCATCATCGGCGAAAGTCCGCTCATCCGCTTTTCCTTCCTCTTTATTCTTTCGTATCCTCACAAAGCTCGCAATCCAACGATACCCCCGACGTATCGCTTACCTTCAGCTTCACAAATTCTCCGACTTTGTTCGTTTCACTCTTGAAATATCCCATCCTGCCGTATTCATCTCTGCCAAGGTATGCCCCGCGTTTCGCGTCGTAATCTTCACACAAAACTTCGATCGTCTTTCCGCGATATGCGGCGGAAATTTCGCGCGTCTGCGTATTCACCAACTCCACAAGCCGCATGATCCGATCTTTCTGCACCTCTTCAGAGATCTGACCTTCCATCCCCGCGGCAACCGTTCCGCTCCGACGCGAATACACAAACGTGAACGCCGTCGAAAAACGCGCTTCCCTCACAAGCGACAGCGTCGCCTGAAAATCCTCTTCCGTCTCCGTCGGAAATCCCACCATGATATCCGTCGTCAGCTGACAATCCGGTACATATTTGCGAAGCATCTCGACCTTTTCCAAATATTCTTTCGCCGTATACTTGCGGTTCATCAGCTTCAGGATCCTGTCCGACCCCGCCTGCACCGGCAAATGCACCAGATGACAGATCTGCTCGTTTTCCGCGATCGTCCGCACAAGATCTTCTCCGAAATCTTTCGGATTGCTCGTCATAAAACGCAGACGGAATTTTTCTTTCCGTTCGCATATCTTATTCAGAAGCTGCCAGAATGTACAATCCCCGCGGTCGTTCCCGTATGAATTTACATTCTGTCCCAACAACGTTATTTCCTTGTAACCCTGATCCAACAACGCGTTCACTTCTTTCACGATCGCACCGCTTTCACGGCTCCGCTCCCTGCCTCGTACATAAGGTACAATACAGTAAGAACAAAAATTGTTGCACCCGTACATGATGTTTACCCAGGCATTCGGGTAGCTCGTACGATAGGATATATCCTCCGTATCCGCTTCTCCTTCTTTCTCCCAAACATCCACCACTGCCTTTTTTCCGGAAAGTTTCTTATCGATCAACTCTCCCAAAACAGGCAAATTGTGCGTCCCGAATACAATATCCACGAACGGAAACTTCTTCCTGAGTTTTTCCGCCGCTCCCGTCTGCTGCGTCATGCATCCGCCCACCGCAATCAGCATCGACGGACGGCTCTTCTTGAGTTTTTTCAATGCTCCGATGTTTCCATAAGCATGATTTTCCGCATTTTCACGGATACAGCAAGTATTGAAAACAACTATGTCCGCTTCCTCCTCACTCTTGCCTTGTTTATACCCGCGCGCGCGTAAAATGCCGGCTATCTTCTCCGATTCATGCACATTCATCTGACAGCCATACGTCGTGATCCAATAGTATTTTTCCATTTCAGACCTTTTCTTTTTCGCAAAAATTTACCTGTTTATCATTATACATTTTTTCAGGATTTTTTTCAAGTCTTTGAACTTTGTTAAAAGGGAAATAATTTGCGCAAAAATCGCTATACTGTTATAAGGGAGTTCCGATATGAAAGTTTTTGCAAAAATCACAATCATTCTCTTATGCATTCTGCTCGCATCCGCCGCTGCGGCAACTTCTTATTACTTTATTGCGACACGCGGCACACATCTTGAAACCGAAAAATTCAGTCTCGCCCAAAACTGCGCCGTCATCTTAGACAACGGCGGAAACAAGGTCAGCGAGATCAATTTTTCACAAAAACATAAAACCGTAAACGTTGACAAAATTCCGACTTGCGTTAAAGACGCTTTTATCAGCGCGGAAGACAAAAATTTTTATTCGCATCACGGTCTTGACTATAAGCGCATGCTCCGCGCCGCCTTCACCAACTTGCGTGCCGGATCTTTTAAACAGGGCGCTTCCACCATCAGCCAGCAACTTGTCAAAAACACTCAGCTTTCCAACGAAAAAACATTGACACGGAAACTGAAAGAAATCAAACTTACCCGACAACTCGAGAAAAAATATTCCAAAGACGAAATACTGGAAATGTATCTGAATACCATTTACTTCGGACATACATGCTACGGCATTTCGGAAGCCGCCGATTTCTATTTCAACAAGGAACCTTCCGAGCTGACCATTCCGGAAGGCGCCATGCTTGCCGCAGTCATACGCTCGCCCAATAATTACTCGCCTTTCACAAACAGTGAAAAATGCCTTAACGCCCGCAACAGCGTTTTACGGAGAATGTTTACCTTAGGTAAAATTTCAGAAAGCGAATATGAAACAGCAAAAAATCAGCCGCTTCCCCAGCCGCATGAAACATCTTTTTCTTCCGACAGCTATCTGGACGCGGTCTATGAGGAGTTTCAGAACCTGCCGCTCTTTTCTCCTTACAAACTGCGGGAAGGTTTTCGCATCTACACGTATATGGACAAGACAATGCAGGAGTATATCTGCCAGCTCACAACTGATGCAGACCGTTCCGGGAAAAGTCTGATCGTATGCGACAATCAAACATGCGGCGTGTCCGCCTACTATTCCACCGAAGGAAATCTGAGAAGACAGCCCGGATCTGCAGTCAAACCTCTTGCAGTCTACGCGCCCGCCATGGAGGAAAACCTGATCTCCCCCTGCACGCCCATTTGCGACGAAGCAACCGATTTCGGCGGCTATACACCCGCAAACTATCACGACAAGTATTGCGGATGGGTTTCCGTGCAAGATGCCCTTGCACAGAGTCTGAACATTCCGGCTGTCAAGATTCTGAACGAACTCGGAATAGAAAAAAGCTGCGCCTACCTAAGGAAGCTGAATCTTCCTGTGCTCGACACCGACCAAAATCTTTCCCTGGCGCTCGGAGGCATGACCGAAGGCTTTACTCTCACCGAACTTTCCGCAGCTTACGCAACCTTCGCCAACGGCGGCCAGTTCGCGCCCGTTGCATTTATACGAAAAATTGAATCGGAAGACGGCGAAATACTTTATGAAAGAGATCCCGTTCCCGTACGCATCTTTTCTTCCGACACCGCCTGCCTTACCAACAAAATGCTGCGCAGCTGCGTGCAAATCGGAACCGCAAAAAAACTAAATGCCCTTCCCTTTGAAGTTTGTGCAAAGACCGGAACGAGCGGAACGGAAAAAGGCAATACGGATGCTTGGACGATTTCATACACAACACATCACACCGTCGGCGTATGGATGGGAAATGCTGATAATTCCCTCACAAACATTACGGGCGGCGGACTTCCCTGCCATTACGCCATGCTCATTCTGAAAAAACAATACCAAAACGCCGTCCCGAAAAATTTTACCGACGACCTGGACATTGTAGCCTGCACCCTGGATAAAATTGCCTACGACAAAGATCACGTTTTGCGGCTCGCTTCTCAAAATCAACCGACCGCCACAACCTTTACCCAACTATTCCGCAAAAGTAATTGTCCCAAAGATCAGACTTCAGATCGTATCACAGGATCATACACTCTTCGCCTTGAAAACAACACAGTTACAATCGATTTATGTCAGACAGAGTACTATAATTACCTGATAAAACGAGAAAATAAATCCAAAACAACGACCATATTTGACGGAAAAGCAAACCAGAGCTTTCAGGACTCAACAGTAAAAGCAGGAGAAAAATATGTATATACCGTATGCCCCTATTTTATAAACGACAAAGGAGAACGCATTTACGGAGAAGAATTTCGCCTGCCTGCCGTGATGATCCCAAAAAAATCAAAAGATATACCGGATAACTGGTGGGAGCGCTGAACGTGTAATTCGAAATATGCTTTTGTAAATCAGAATATTTTTTAATGAAAAAAACTTTTAAAGAAACGCCGCGGCGCGCAAATTTTTGCGCGCCGCGGCGTTTT
>CATYEP010000166.1 GCA_958405585.1 uncultured Eubacteriales bacterium | reverse complement strand
TATCCCGTGGCTTACATCCTTGCGCGCAGTTCCTTCCGTAAAAAGAATGTTTTACTCATGCTCTTCATCCTGCCCATGTGGATCAATTTCGTGCTACGCATTACCGCCCTGCGCGAACTCCTCGATCTCGTCGGGCTGCTCGAATCGCAAAATTACCTCAATACCCTCATCGGCATGGTCTACGACTTCCTGCCGTTTATGATCCTGCCCCTCTATACCACTTTGGAAAAAATAGACAAGAGTTATCTCGAAGCGGCCGCCGATCTCGGCGGAAATAAATTTACCGTCTTTACCAAAGTGACTTTCCCTCTCTCCATGCCCGGCGTCATTTCCGGCATTACCATGGTTTTCATGCCGTCCATGACCAATTACGTCGTAAGCGATACCCTGAGCAATTTCAATATCACCATCCTCGGTAAATTGATCGACGAATACTTCACAACCTACGACAACTGGCATATGGGCTCGATGATCTCCATTATTTTACTTTTGATCATCTTCCTGACAATGCTCGCTACCGGCGGTTTCAAAGACAATGAAAAGGAGGCCCGCGGAACAAATCTATGGTAAAAAAAGTTTTATCCGTCGCCATTTGTGCGATCGTCCTGTTGTTCGTGTATGCCCCTATCCTTCTGCTCGTCGTTTATTCGTTCGATAAATCCAAAATTATCAATATCCATGAATTTTCTTTCTCGTTTGAACTCTATAAACAGCTGTTCCGCGACAAGAAAATCATGCAGATTCTCTTCAATACGATCTGGCTCGCCCTTGCAGCCGCCGGCCTTTCCACCGTTTTAGGTACCGCCGGTGCGATCGGGATCTTTTACAGCCGCAAGCGCGTCGCCAAACCACTCAGCGCCGTTTCCCAGATCCCCGTCATCAATGCGGAAATCGTCACGGCGATCTCCCTTGCTTTGCTGTTTTCCATGGTCGCACTTTACCGCACTTATTTTTCTCTCATCATCGGGCACATGGTACTCTGCACACCCTTCGTTGTTCTGTCCGTCCTGCCTAAATTAAAGCAGATGGATTCCAATACCTACGAAGCCGCGCTTGACCTCGGCGCCAGCCCCGCGCAGGCTCTCTTTAAAGTCGTGATCCCGCAGATCTTCTCCGGTATTCTTTCCGGATTTATGCTCTCCGTCACACTTTCCCTGGACGATTATATCATCACAGCTTTCACAAAGCCAAAAACGTTCGATACAATCAGTACCTACGTCTATAACGCAGTCAAAAACGGAACAAACAGTTCCACTCCGGCCTTGCGCGCTCTTTCGGCTCTCATCTTCGTTGTCATGATCGTCATCGTGCTCGCCATCAACCTGCGCGTAAGAAAATCTGCAAAAAAAGGAGCCTGACTATCCATGAAACGTATTTTGTCTGTCTTTGCAGCCTTGCTTCTGACCTTGCCGCCGCTACTTTCTTTTGCAGGCTGTGCCTCTGAATCCACAAAACAAGTCCTCCGCGTTTACAACTGGGAAGACTACATCAGTACATCAAACTCCAGCGACGACGAAGAGGGCGCGGATGATTCCGTCCCCGATCTCATTGCCGAATTCGAAAAAGAATACGGCGTCACCGTCGAGTATTCAACCTTCGGCACAAACGAGAATATGTACAACGAATTGAAAATCAATGCCGCAGGCTACGATCTCGTCTGCCCTTCCGACTATATGATCATGAAAATGATCAGCGAAGATATGGTTGAACCATTCAGCGAAGAATTCATTCAGAACGGAACTTATTCAACATATGCTTCCCCGCTCATCAAAGAACTCTTTGAAGAAAACGGTTGGACACAATACGCTGCCGCTTATATGTGGGGAACAATGGGTTTTGTCTATAACCCAACTTACGTCGACGCTGAAGACCTCTCCTCTTGGGCCGGCATCTGGGACAGTAAGTACGCGAAAAAATCTACCATTAAAGACAGCGTGCGCGATTCTTACTTTTTAGGCGTCGCTTACGTATACCGCGAAGAACTCACCGATCTTGCCAGTCAATATTCCGCAGGCAATATGGACAGCACCGAGTACAAGAGCGCCATCGAAACCGTTATGAACCGAACCGACGAGGAGACTCGCAACCGCGTCAAAGACGCCCTTCTGGAGCTTAAACCCAATCTCTACGGTTTCGAAGTAGACAGCGGAAAACAGGACATGATTACCGGAAAAATCACGATAAACTTCGCATGGAGCGGAGACGCCGTTTATTCCATGGATGAGGCGGAAGATTCCGAATCAGGCAACCCCGTTTATCTGAACTATGCGATCCCCAAAGAATGTACAAATATCTGGTTCGACGGTTGGGTCATGCCCAAAGGCGCTAACACCGAACTCGCTGAAAAATTCATTGATTTCCTCTCCCGCCCCGAAAACGCCGTAGCTAACATGAATTACATCGGCTATACAAGCGCTGTCGGCGGCGATGCCGTGTTCGACGAAATGGTCGACTGGTATGACGAATCAGCCGATCCCGAAAACCGCGGCTTCGACGAGGACGGCAACGCGTTGCAAAAATACGATCTTAATTATTTCTTTCAGGGTACAGGCGACTACGACGATTACATTATCTACGTATCCGAAGACAATCTTAACCGGCAGATCTATGCGCAATACCCTTCCGCATCCGAATCCGACAACGTGATCCTGCGCAGCGCCATCATGAAAAACTTCACCAACGAAGAAACGGCTGCTGTCAACGAAATGTGGGAAGAAGTGAAGGGATTGCCGATCCCCGTTTGGGCTTACATCGTCATCGCTGTTATCGCGGCAGGCATTATCATCATCGCCCTGTCTTATGTCTACAAAGGCAAAAGAAAAAGCACAAAACCTAAAAAAGGCTATCATCGCGTTCCGACAAAATAATGTCCGGTATCAAATATTTGCGATTGACCGCCTGTCCTTAAAAATCATTTCGGTTTTTGCTACATTGAGTTAATATTAAAACTGAGCAAATTTTAAAGCTGTACCGTATCAAACTTTTATTTTCATGCCTTCTTTCACGGCACCGGCTAAAAGGAATATTATGAAAAAACTTGTAATCCTGGGACAAGGTCCCGCAGGCATTTCAGCAGCTCTTTATGCCGTTCGCGGCGGCGCCGATGTTACGATGATCGCCAAAGATTTCGGAGCGCTCGCCAAAGCAGACAAAATTGAAAACTACTACGGCTTCGAACACGGCATTGCCGCCAAAGATCTCATCGAAACAGGCATAAAGCAAGCCAAAAATTTGGGCGTGAATTTCATTAAAGGCGAAGTGTGCGGAATCGAATTTGCAGCCGACGGCTACGATGTTAAAATCACGGATGGTAGTACGATCCCCGCCGGCGCCATCGTCATTTCGGTCGGCACTTCCAGAAATGTCCCCCCTATCGAAAACATCGAAAAATTCGAAGGAAAAGGCGTCAGCTACTGCGCTATCTGCGACGGGTTCTTTTTCCGCGGAAAAAAAGTTGCCGTAATCGGCAACGCTGCGTATGCCCTGAGTGAATATCACGTACTCAAAAATATCATCGACAATGTCACAATTCTGACAAACGGCGCCCAACCGACTTTTCCCGACCCTGTCTGCAATACAAAAAAAATTCAGAGCTTTCAAGGCGGCGATAAACTGGAAGAGATCGTGTATGCCGACGGCACACGCGAAACCTTTGACGGCGTGTTCATTGCTTGCGGTTCAGCCGGCGCCTTTGAACTTTCTAAAAAACTTGGCATGGAAACCGCCAACAATAAAATTGTTACGGACGAAAACCGCGCAACCAATATTCCCGGTATTTATGCGGCAGGCGATTGCGTAAAAGGCTTACAGCAAATTGCAAAAGCCGTTTACGACGGAATGATTGCAGGCACCCAAGCCTTAAAATACCTGAAAAACCTTGGCTGAGTTTTCACCTCGGATTTTAAGTTTTTAAACTCCTACCTCTTTGCACAACAATTCTATTTCAGCGATGAACACTTGCATTAAAAAACTTTTATTTTATGCTTGCATTGTCCTATCCATGCTAAATGATTTCTGAAAGTCTGTCCTGATACGTTGCGGCAAATTCTTACCTGATTAGCCAACAATAAATTCATAAACTTTTTTACGTAAAAATTTCAAAACAAGACAAGCGGGGGCGGGGGGGGGGAAAATTTAATAAAGCCCCCCCCCTGAATTTTAATAT
>CATYEP010000165.1 GCA_958405585.1 uncultured Eubacteriales bacterium | reverse complement strand
TATCTCTTTGAAATAAATTATTTCGGTGCGCTTCGAGCAATGAAGACGGTCATACCCTTTTTGAAAAAGAGAGGAGGACGTATTCTGATCGTCAGCTCTATGGGCGGAACCTTTCCGATCGCCTTTGACAGCTTTTACAGCTGTTCCAAGGCAGCCGTCAATATGCTGGCTAAAAGTGCTGCCATTGAACTAAGGCCTTACAACATCCGTGTGAGTGCGGTTCAGCCGGGCGGTACGTCCACGGGATTTACGTTCAAACGAAAAATTTACAGTGAAGAAAATACGCACGAATATTCGGCAAACGTAAAACGTGCTGTGTCGGCTTTGGCTGATCTGGAACAGGGAGGTATGAGCGCAGGAGAAGTAGCAAAAGAAGTTGCCGATGTTTTGTGCGAAAAAAGGCCGCCTCTTCTGGTTCAATGCGGAGGCTGGAATAAATTCTGTACTGTGGCAGGCAAAATTTTACCGGAAAAAACAGCACAGTTTATCAATCGGAAAATATATAAACAATAATTTGGTTCTATAAAAAAACAGCGATGAGCGCGCATCTGCGCGTCGCCGCTGTTTTTTCTTGCAATATGGATATTGTCTCAGATTTAACAGATTTTTTCTCTGTGTTGCAAGAAAATTCTGCTTATTTATTGACTTTTTTCCAGGACTTTTATAAAATATAAAAGTTGAAAAGAAAGAAATTTTATTCGCTAATCTGCCGATCATCCTGCGAACGGTATTTTTACATCGGAAGGAGCAGTTTGTTTATGGAAAAGTGTATGAATGAAAGAGAAGTTTATACAAAAAACTGCGAAAAGGATAAGGAAGCCATAAAACGTCAATGTGCATTTTTATCTGAAAATTCAAATTTGTTTTATCGTTATCTGGATGAATTGCTCGATCTTACGACCGGTTTGCCTATGTATCAGGCTGAATATCCTGAAGATAATTTTTTTCGGCAGCAGGATTATATTTACGAATTGTTTTTTTCTCTTTTGGATACTCTGCAGGATTGCGGGATAGGAATTTTAATTCCGGAATTTTTGAGAAATAATCTTCGTTCCATGAACCGATAACCTTTTTCTGAATCAGCGTCGCGATGCGACGTTTTTTCTTTTAAAATTTTATGCAAATTGATTGCATAAATGTATAAAATAATGTATAATGAAACTATGAACGTCGGAGTATACTGCAATCGTGCGGCAAAGAAATTTCTGTCGATAGAGCACGAACTTTTATCACAACTAAAACAAAACGGCATCGAACCGCAGATTTATGATTCTGTGGATCAGATCAAAGATATCGATATTCTTGTCGTGCTGGGCGGAGACGGAACGATCCTGAAGGTTGCGATCGAAGCAGGCAAACGCGGAATAAAACTTCTCGGTATCAACGCGGGAAATTTAGGTTTTTTGACAGAATTTGAAGGAGAACAGGTTTCCGAAGCCGTCGCTTTGCTTGTAAAAAGAAATTTTATAACGGAAAGCAGGAGCGTATTGAAAGTTACGGCGGGAGGGACAAATTTTTACGCGCTCAACGATGCGGTTTTTCAGCGCAGTTACAATCCTTCTGCTGATGACAATGTAGTGGCTGTTTCCGTCAGCATCGACGGAAACAATGTGGATAAATTTGTGGGGGACGGTGTGATCGTCAGTACCCCGACGGGTTCAACCGCCTATTCTTTATCTGCCGGCGGCTCGATCCTTACCCCCAACATTGCGGCGTTTATTTTGACGCCTGTCTGCGCTCATTCCTTGCACAACCGACCGATCGTTTTTGCAGATTCAAGCTCGATGCGCATTGATTTATGCGAGGAAGGCCCGAGTTTATCGCTGTATTGTGACGGAAGATATGAATGTGTCTTGACAAACGGCGCTTCTGCCAAAATAGAAAAGGCAGATTTTGATGTGGTTTTTATCAAACGGCAGAACAGCAATTTTTTTGATAAACTGCTGTTCAAGCTGAATAAATGGAGTAAATGAGAGAGGTTAACATGCGAAGCGGAAGACAAGCTGCGATCCTGGAAATCATAGCTGGCAAAGAAATTGAAACACAGGAAGAACTTTGTAATGAATTGAACAAGCGAAATTACAGCGTTACTCAGGCGACGGTTTCGCGGGACATTAAAGAACTCAGACTTTTCAAAGTAGCAGGTGTAGAAAAAAAATATCGTTACGCCTATATTGATGACGGTAACAATAAAATCTCACCCAAAATGCACAATCTTTTCAGGGAATGCGTACTTTCGATCCGTCCCGCAATGAATCAGGTCGTTATCAAAACTCTTCGCGGAAACGGCAGCAATGCGGGAATGATCGTCGATAAGCTGAATTTTCAGGAAATTGTTGGATCGATTGCGGGAGACGATACTCTTCTGATCGTTGCGGATAGCGAAGAAAAAGCAAAAATTGTTGTCGATAAATTGAACGAGTTTTTAAAATGAGATAAATATGCTGGATAAGTTGATTATTAAAAACATAGCTTTGATCGGTTATTCGGAAATTGAATTCGGCCGAGGGCTGAACGTTTTATCCGGTGAAACGGGATCTGGTAAATCGGTTATCTTGGACAGCATAAATTTTGTTCTCGGTGCAAAAGCGGATCGTTCCATGATCCGTTACGGGGAGAATGAATGCAGTGTCAGCGCCGTTTTCCGGCTCGAAAATGCCAGCCCCGTGTACGGGACCCTGCAGGAATTGGATATCGATCCGGATGAAGAAGTCATCATCACGCGCAAATTTACATCCGACGGAAGAAACAGTATCAAAGTAAACGGCAGCACCGTGAATGTTTCCATGCTACGTAAAATAACATCCAATCTTGTCGATGTACACGGGCAAAGCGAGCATTTCTACCTGTTGAGCGAATCAAATCAGCTTGCTTTAATCGATAAAGCCGCAAAAGACTCTTTATTTCCCGTGAAAGAAAGACTGAAAGTTTTGTTGAGTGAGGGCAGCAACATCCGCCAAAAACTTTCTTCTTTGGGCGGAGATGAAGCCTCACGCGGAAGAAGGATCGACATTTTAAAATTTCAGATCGACGAAATAGAACGAGCTGAACTGAAAGAAGGGGAAGAGGAAGAGTTAAAAGCCAAGAGACTTCTCTTCAACAACATGGAAAAAATTATACGCGCCGCTTCGGAGGCTTTGCAGTTTCTCGGAGGGGAAGGCGGCGCTTCGGACAGCTTGAGCGGGGCAAAATATGCTTTATCGGAAATTCATTCTTTCAGTCCCGATTATGCAGCGCTTCTGGAACGACTTGAAAACGTCGTCGCGGAAACGGAAGACATCCACGATTCGCTGAGTACATTGACGGAAAATCTTTCCTGGAACGAAGAGGAAGCCAATCTGATCGAGGAGCGTTTGGATCTGATCCGCTCGCTGAAAAAAAAGTACGGTGAGACGATAGACAAAATCTACAAATATCTCGATTCCGTACATGAAGAATATGATTTGTTGACGCATTGCGACGAAGAATTTTCAAAACTATCGCTGCAACTGAAAAAGAATCTTACAAAAATTTATGACACCTGCTCGGAACTCACTTGCCTGCGCAAACAGACCAGCGAAGCGTTCTGCAAACGGGTTGAACAGGATCTGAAAACGCTGAACATAAAGAATGCGCGTTTTTGCGCAGAGTTTGCACCTTATACGGCAGAGGAAGCAAAATCAGCAGGGGGCGACGGACTGGACAAGATGTCTTTTCTCTTTTCCGCCAATGCAGGGGAACCGCTTAAACCTTTGAATAAAGTCATCAGCGGCGGCGAAATGAGCCGACTCATGTTGGCGATCAAGACAAATATGTCCGATGTGAATCAGATTTCAACCTATATTTTCGATGAAATCGATGCAGGGATCAGCGGCAATACCGCTCGCGTCGTTGCAGAAAAATTTGCCGACATAGCAAAAAATACGCAGATCATTGCAGTTTCTCATTTGCCGCAGATCGCTGCCATGGCGGATGAAAATTTTTTGATTTCCAAGCATGAAACACAGGACGGAAAAACTGTTACGGAGATTTTGCCGCTTAGCAAAGAGGGGCGTTTGAGCGAAATTGTTCGCCTCGTGGGAGGTGATGCGGCAAGTAATGCGGCCGTTTCTCTCGCTTCCGAATTGATCGATTCCTGTTCGGATTATAAAAAGTTGAGCAAAACAATCAATTAAAAAATTATGGATCCTTTTGCTGTCA
>CATYEP010000164.1 GCA_958405585.1 uncultured Eubacteriales bacterium | reverse complement strand
CATGGCGGGTCTTCCCGACGTATGATAACGTATGGCATTCAAAACATCCGTATCTGTTACCCCGAACGTGTGCTCCGCAAGGTATGCGCCCGTATACTGGTGCATCACGGGAGCGGGAATATCAGGTTCCGGAGCGGTAAATCCGGCAAGTTCCGCCGCCGAAAGCTCCAGATTTTTCGCTACGTCATGCAGTCCCGCAGCCTGTATAACCGCATGTTCGTCCAGTCTGTACAACGACGCAGCCCCCGCAGCCATCAGCGCGACCCGCACCGTATGTTTTTTCCGCACAGGTTTTAAATACCGCATCGCCTCTTTCACGCTTTCCACCCGATACAAACCCTTTGTCTGGATATAAGCGATCACGTCTTCCGCAAGATACGGTTTCAGATCTTCCCCGAATGCGCTCAGCACTCGTATCTTTGTAGACGACACATCCCGCCCTGCGTACTCGAGAACGCGAAAACCTTTGTGAAACTTTGCAAAAAAACGAAGCTGCTCTTTTTTAAAACTGACATGCTCGCCTTCCCTTCCGCAGGCTACCAGTTCCGCCATCGAAAGGATCACATCGGGTTCCTTCCATGTATAAAAATCTTTGAGCATATCCGCTCCCACCAGCCAATACAGCTGCGCGTCGGGATATTTCTGCTTAAAATGTGCAACCGTACGGCAAGTATAACTGGTTCCGCCCGCATTGAGTTCATACGGGCTGACTTCACAGCCGCTAATCCCCGCAAACGCCAGTTTTGCCATGTTCAGCCGATCCGTCGCCGAAGCGAGAAGTTTGCTTTGCTTGTGCGGCGGTATGAAGGCAGGCACCACGATGACCTTGTCTGCCTGCAGTTTTTCTTTTGCCGCTTTAACAATATTGATATGTTCCGAATGAACGGGATCAAACGTCCCGCCGAAAATCGCAATTTTCATAGTTACCCGTCAGTAGAATTGTTACTCGTTTGTATATAGGAAATTCAGCTCTTTTCTATACCTTTGCGGAAAAATTTTCCTTTTTAACAGTATATCACAACTTTTTGTCGGTTGCAAGGTTTAAAATGCCGAATTATTGGAGAAAAATACAGAAAGTACTTTCACACAGGCAGGTACATACCATGAAAAAAATCGACTTTCCCCTATGGTCCGATACGGTATTTTCCTTTTTTGCCCTATTATTATTTTCGTTTTGCATTTTCCGCATTTATCTTTCCGCGCTCTGGGCGGCATTGCTGGCTGCCGGCAGTTTTGCGGCGGCCGCCACCGTCCTTTTGCATCTTTGGCGCCGCGCCCGTCACAGAAAAAAATACGGTGCGGAAAGCGAACGCTCCAACGTACAGAAATTAGCCTTTCACCTCGCCATGGACTCACCTCAAAATAACGCAGAACTCATTGCCAAAAGCCTATCCGCCCTGCACGAAGCCCGAGACAGCACATCAGAAGACCCCGCCGACGCCACACAAAAAAATTGTGCAGAAAATAAGACACCGTATGCACAGATCAAAGACCAAACCGTCCACACGCAAGACGGGGATAACTTTTTGAAATTTCAGTTTGAAAAAGTAACGGCAGACGAACTATGTCCCGTGATCCGTACTTTGGGCGAACATAAAACCGTATATGCCGCAGGATTTACCGACGAAGCATGTAAACTCGCTAAATCATTCGGCGTTACGCTCAAAGATGCAAATGACGTGTATTCGCTCGTCAAAGAAAGCGGATGCATGCCCGAACATCTGATCGAACCCCCAAAAGAAAAAAACGGATTCAAAGAAAAATTTGCGTTCCGGATCCGAAAAAGCGCCTGGCGCGGCTATGCCTTTTCGGGCGCGTTCCTGCTGCTCTTTTCTCTTATCACCATTTTCCCTGTCTATTATATTATCTCGGGCGGCGTTTTACTACTTCTGTCCGCACTCATCCGCTTTTTCGGAAAAAAAGAATGATAAACCGAATCGGGTATATGATAATTTCATTTTCCCTCACAACAAAAATCCCGAAAATGCAGAACACTCTGTATGTTCGGGATTTTTTCGGATTTTTTTAACTTATGCAGAACCGTTCTCATACGTTAAAAATGCGGAAAAGGTCGAAAACCTTTCCGCATTTTATTTTGCCTGTTTTCAAAACTGTATCAAAGACAAAATCATTGCAAAGAAAAAGAATGCCCATCCGCCGATTTTTCCCATAATAAGACGAAATTCACTCGGCTCTACATTATCCCCGCCTTCGCGCGTATCCCAATGTGCATTCCAACGGACACTCCTCTTGCACAAACTGTAATTAAAGTAAATCAACAAGACAGACGACACTCCGAATAATAAAAAAACAAGGAGCATTTGATACGTTTCGTTAATAATTATATTAACCAGTCCGAACAATAAAACAATGTAAAGGAACACCGCCAATTTGAAATTTCTGCTGTATTTTCTCATCAGTCCAGGCCTCCCGATACGGAATTCACCTTTATCCGCGCAAAAGGTGAATATTCATAATATTCAAACGTGATCTGCCTACTCAACACTGTCCCCGCTTCACAATCTTTTTTTGAAAATGAAATATCCGTTACATAATCATTACTTCCCAGCATTGCGGAAAGAGTGACCGTAATGCTGAGCTTAAAATCCGTTACATGCTCCTTGAATTTCACCGTAATCTCAACCGTGTCTACATTTACATTTCCGACCGGCTCGCTGTCAATTTCTATGTAATTTTTATAATTTTCTATTGTAAGCGTGCGATCGCGCCCGACATATCCCACAATCGACGAAATGATGTTCAACAGCACGATAAAAATAAATACGGCTCCTGCCACATATCCCAAAACACGTTCTCTTTTCGTAAAGCCGTTTCGCATCAGCGGCTCATCGAATAAAAAATCCTCATCAGCAAGCGGATCATCGGCGTCTATACTCTCTCTTTCATTGCTTTGTTCCTGCAAACTTTCTTCTTCCGCCATATATGCCGATTTTTCCGCTTCGGGCACATTTTCCGAGTTTTCAGTTTCTATCACATTTTCCGCATTTTCAGCTTCGGGTGCTTTTTCCGATTTTTCAGTTTCTATCGCATTTTCCGCATTTTCAGCTTCGGGTGCATTTTCCGAGTTTTCCGCCTGAATATTTCCATGCGCTTTTGCACTGCTGTCCGTTTGCAGTTCTTCTGCACCGTCTTTCACAACATCTGTCTTCAAATCGGGCGATAAACCTTGTGCAAAGTACTGTCCACTCGATTGGACATCCTTTTGAGATGAACCTGCGGCAGAATCTCCCGAAGCCGGAGCTTCATCCTCACCGCGCAAAATCTCATCCGTCTCCACTTGCAAAGCCTCGGCAAGTTTCAAAAGATATTTCGAGTCAGGAAGCAGCCCCCGCTCCCACATCTTCACTTCGCTTTCAAAAACCCCCACTTTTTGGGCAAGCTCTGCCGGCGTCAGCCCCAAAGCCTCGCGTTTTATCCGGATAAACTCCGAAGTTTTACTCATATTCTCCCTTTACTGCCATATAAGACAGTTCATTTATATTGATTTTTCATTAAAAACGGTACAGCTTTTCTTGCCCGAATGCAGTTGATCAACCCGGCAAGATCATAAACTTCTTCCTCCGTTTCCACACCAGAAAGCAAGGGTTGCGATACCGTATGAAGATCGGATCCGCCCGTTTTCAATAAGCCGTATTCCTGCGCAAGAAAATCGCCCAAACGATTGCACAAAGGCGACCTTCCCGCATTGACCGTTTCGATCCCGTCCACGTCCGAAGGATACAAACGGATATGATCGATATAATCCGCTTCTCTGTAAGGATGTGCCTGCACTGCAAGCGCACCGTCCTTACGCACCAGCGCCAGATATTCTCTGACGCTCAATTTCAATAACCCGTCATGCGATTTCAGCCAATGCCGATCAAGACCGTACGTAAGAAAATCCGTTCCAAGATAGGAATATTCCAACCCGAAAAAGACTTTCAGACCTGCTTTTCGGCCTTCCATTTCCACTTGCTCATAGCCGCGGAAAAATTCATCGATCTGATCATTCCAGGACAATGTCCTGTCTACGGTAGTATTGCCGTTCAGAAAATGATCGGTAACGACGATCCCGTCATATCCGTTGCTTTTATACAAGTGGACGATCGTCTTTGCATCCAGATGAGAACACGCGCTCGTATATATCGTATGACAATGCGTTTCGTAACGGAACATTTCAGAA
>CATYEP010000163.1 GCA_958405585.1 uncultured Eubacteriales bacterium | reverse complement strand
GTGATTTTAAAAAGATGCGAAATAGCGCAGTCTGTCGGAGTGCGGGCGCTTAAAAATATGGTGCCGAAGCTGGCGGATATGCTGCAGCATTTCAAGCTGGAGGTCAGCGGCAGCGAGGGCTTTGAAAATGCGCAGGTCACCAAAGGCGGGGTGTCGATGCGGGAGCTGAGGGATGACCTTATGAGTAAAAAGTGTGAACGGCTTTTTATTGTCGGCGAAACGGTCGATATAGACGGCGAATGCGGCGGCTATAATTTGCAGTGGGCATTTTCCAGCGGTGCAGTTGCCGCTGAAGCGATAAAGGACAGGATACATCATGTTGACCGAAATTAAATTGAAACCGGGCGAGAGTGAAAAACTTTTATGGAAAATCGCTGAAAAAAAATTACCCGGGTGCAAATATGTAAAAATATTGAAGAAATCATTGGACGCGCGAAATAAAAGTGAAATCCGCTGGGTTTATCAGATACAGGTGGAAAGAACGGCGCCGCATGAAACGCACAGAGCGTATCCGCAGGTAAAGGGGATGACGGGGCGCGTGGTCGTCGTCGGCAGCGGGCCGGCGGGATTGTTTTGTGCTATCCGATTGATACGCAGCGGTGTTTTGCCGATTGTCGTTGAACGCGGAGGTTCTGTAGAAGAACGCGCAAAGCAAAACGAAAAATTTTTCAGCGGAGCAGGCTTGGATGAGAACTGCAACGTACAGTTCGGAGAAGGGGGTGCCGGGACATTTTCGGACGGGAAATTAAACACGCAGACGAAGGATCCGCGAAACCGTGAAGTTTTGGAAACATTTGTTGAATTCGGGGCTCCGCCTGAAATATTGTATTTGAATAAGCCGCATATCGGCAGCGACAAACTCCGCGGCGTTGTAGCATCTATGCGCAATTTTATTATCGCAAGCGGTGGGGAAGTTCGCTTTCATACTTTGTTTAAAGATATTATCGGCAATGGTGAAAGTGTAAAAGCCGTGCGATTGGAAGATCTTACCGACGGACATGATTATGAACTGGCTGCGGAAGCAGTGGTTTTAGCTATCGGGCACAGCAGTCGTGATACCTTTTTGAATATGAAGAATCGCGGGCTGGCCATGGAAGCCAGGGAGTTTGCTGTTGGAGTAAGAATTGAACATTTACAGGAAAAAATCAACTTTGCGCAGTACTCTGACACGCATAGATTGCTTCCTCCGGCAGATTATAAACTTGTCAGTCATGCGGGGGATCGAAGTGCTTTTACGTTTTGCATGTGTCCTGGCGGGGTTGTAATTCCAGCCGCGAGTGAACAAGGCGGCGTGGTGACGAACGGTATGAGCGACTATGCCCGCGACGGAAGGAATGCGAACAGTGCGCTGTTGGTGCAGATACACCGCTCGGATTTTGACGACTCGGATGTTCTGGGCGGAATAGAATTTCAGCGCATGATCGAAAAAAAGACTTTTGAACTTGGCGGGAGCGATTATAAAGCTCCGGCACAGAGAGTGGAAGACTTTTTGAATGACAGGGCCACAAAATCATTTGGCGATGTATTGCCGACATATGCGATCGGAGTTGCGGGATCGCAATTAAAAAAATTGTTTCCGGATTATGTATCAGATACGCTGAAACGGGCAATACTGGATATGGACAGCAGACTGAAAGGTTTTGCCTCACCGGATGCGGTTCTGACTGCTGCTGAAACGAGGTTTTCTTCACCAGTCCGAATCTTGCGCGGGCCAGACGGCCAAAGCTTGAATTTTACTGGGGTATATCCCTGCGGCGAAGGCTGCGGCTATTCCGGCGGAATCACAAGTTCTGCGGCAGACGGTATATGGATCGCCGAATGTATATGCAAAAAGTATATTTAATTTTATGATAGATTCATTTTCTTTTCATGCAATCATCATAATTGCGCTGTATACTGTGTGTGTAAAAATTAATTAAGCTTACACAAAACTTTTTTCATATTCTCTCACTATAATAGGTCGGGCCGTTCTGCGGTTCGGCCTATTATGGTGTTATCCGAATCTTTGCTTGTTTATCACGATTGTATTACCGTGGTTTAAAGTTCTTTCAAGGTACATTTTAAAAAGGCGAAAGGGCAAATGTGCAAGATGTTTGACGGGGTACTGAAATAATCCGCCTGTAATGTTCATACGACCGTATTTTATAGCTTTGATTTTTTACAGGAATTGATAAGGACACAGTACGTAATATTTCAGGCGGATTTTTATTGCGGATATAATCGGATCATGGTTGATTCGGATCGTGTTTGATTTTGTAATTTTGTAAAAAGCAGGCGCAGCCCCGCATTTGCGGGGCTGCGCCTGCTTTGATAAACTCAGATCTGTTCGATATTAATGACGTTGGAATTGCCGGATTTTCCGTTGGGATTTCCTCCGGTGATGACGATCTTATCTCCTTTTTTGGCAAGACCGAGCTTCATAGCAGCTCGTTTTGCGTGGTAAAAAAGGACATCGATGGAATCAAATTCTTCGGACATGATCGGGATGACACCCCAAGAGAGGGCAAGTTTACGATAAGATTGCGGTTCAACGGTCATTCCGACGATATCGATTTGCGGGCGGAATCTGGAAACGAGTCGTGCCGTGCCGCCGGAACGCGAGCATACAACGATGGCTTTCGCACCGATATCTTCTGCAAGTACGCATGCGGAATGTGAAAGCGCATCCGATGGATTCTGGATAAAAAAACGTTTATCCGAATATTTATTTTCCAGATGCTTTTCTGTTTCCACGCAGATTTTTGCCATTGCTTCGACCGCCTGAACGGGAAATTTACCGGCAGCAGTTTCTCCCGACAGCATGACGGCGCTTGTTCCGTCATAGACAGCGTTGGCGACGTCGGAAATTTCAGCACGGGTAGGGCGCGGCTGGTTGATCATGGATTCCAGCATTTCGGTTGCAGTAATGCAGCGTTTGCCGGCAAGACGGCATTTGTCAATGAGCATTTTTTGTATTTGGGGGAGTTCTTCGTAAGGGATTTCGACACCCAGGTCTCCGCGGGCTACCATAATACCGTTGGCAACTTCCAGAATCTCATCGATGTTATTTACGCCGCTGCGGCTTTCGATTTTGGCGATCAGGTCAATATCGGGATTGCCGTGTTCTTCAAGTAATTTGCGGATATCGATAATGTCCTGGGCTTTTGAAGTAAAGGAGCAGGCAATGAAGTCAATGCCTTGTTCGACCCCGAAAAGTATGTCGTTGCGATCCTGTTCGCTCAGATACTGCAGGCTGAGAGTTTTGTCGGGGAAAAACATACTTTTTTTATCGGACAAGGTACCGCCGATCATTACTTTTGTTTTGACTTCGGTCGCGTTGACTTCAACGACCTGAAAGACGAGAAGCCCGTTGTTGAGCAGGATCGTATCGCCGGGAACCAGGTCATTTACGATACCTTTATAGGATACGGAAACGCGTGATTCATCGCCTTCGATCTCTTCCGTGGTAAAGGTAAAAGTATCGCCTTCTTTTAATTGGATCTTGCCGTTTTTGAAAGTGCGGATCCTCAGTTCGGGGCCTTTCGTATCCAGCATGATAGGAAGGGGAACATTCAGTTTGTCGCGGATAGATTTTAACAATTCAATATTTTTTTTATGTTCTTCATAATCGCCGTGCGAAAAGTTCAGTCTTGCAACGTTCATGCCAGCGAGAACCATTTTCGTCAAAGTTTCTTCATTGCGGCAGGCAGGGCCTAAGGTGCAAACGATTTTTGTTTTTTTCATATTTTCATCTCCAAAAGAATAGATTTAAACAATAAAGATGAGATCAATGCAATAGCTTGAGATAAATGCCAAAATTTTCATAGATATATTATATTCTTTTTTTTGTCAAAAAACAAGTATTTTAGAGGATAAAAAAGATTTAACTACAACATCACCACCTAAATCATTAAGCTGGCGGGAATCCATATATATGGTTGACTTTTTTGCGTGATTCCAGTATAATGTTTAAAATTCCGAGTTGGTTATACGGCCGCGCGGAGCAGCAAATGTTCCGCGAGGAAAGTCCGAGCACCACAGAGCAGGACGCCGGATAACGTCCGGTGGAGGCGACTTCAAGGAAAGTGCAACAGAAACAGACCGCAGAGCAATCTGTAAGGATGGAAAGGGGAGGTAAGAGCTCACCGATACTGCGGTAACGTGGTATGCTGTGTAAACCCCGTCCGGTGCAAGATTGGGCAATTGTCAAAAGG
>CATYEP010000162.1 GCA_958405585.1 uncultured Eubacteriales bacterium | reverse complement strand
GACTATTCCATTATATTTACATAATTTTGGTAATGAATTTACTTTTGACGCACACGCGCCAAGAGGCTATTTTGCAGTGTTTGAACAATTTGCACTGACCGCGTGAAATATATTTTTTAGCGCAAGACAGCATATATGCTGTCTTGCAGATATTTATAATAATCCAAAATTTACAACCAAAACAATGGATGAAAGGAGAAACCTATGATCAGTAAAATTTATACAATTAAAAAACATGACAACAAAAAATCCTCTCCGGCTCTGCGCGACGAATCTGGCATAAAAATAACAGTCATCGGAGACTCGATCCCGAAGGTTTTATATCTTCAAAACAAGCGCATTTGCCGCATTGAACACAGTGCCGTTACCATGATTTCCGAACGACTGCATCTGAATATCGAAAATTTTTCCGTATTCGGACAGACATTGAAAAAATGCTATTTAAAAGGCCATTTCGACCGCTGGGCAGAAGAACACGCAGGCTCGCACGATCGGCTTGTCATTTCGCTTGGAGGCAACGATTGCGATTATTCCTGGGAAGAAGTCGACAAAGCCCCACTTGACGATCATATTCCCAATACTCCTTTGCCCGAATTTGAAAACATTCTGTCCTCGTTGATCGTAAAGCTGAAAGCACACAGGATCCGCCCCGTTTTCACGGCTTTGCCGCCCATCGATTCAAAGCGCTATTTTGAAAACGTTATCAGCACACGTGCCGACAAAGATCGGATTCTGGAGTTTTTTCACAATGATTTGTCCAACATATCACGACATCAGGAATGCTATAATACAGCCATTCTTAAAACAGCACTTGCTTATAACTGCGAGTTCATCGACTTCCGCAGTTCCCTTCTTCTGCAAAAAGATTATCTTTCTTATCTCTCAGACGACGGCATTCACCCGAACCAGAAGGGACACGATTTTATAGCCGATTTTATCTGCCGCCGCTATATGAAAAACACAAACAGCGCCGCTATGTAATACTTTCTCTCCTGAAAGTCCTCTTGATCAATTACGAGCAAGGGCGGGCAAATGTCGTACTGTCTTTCGGTCGTACAGGAAATACAACCTGTTTTCCCGCTTCAAATTGTGTCATAATAAATGAAACTCTATCTGCTAATTCCTAGCCGAAAAGACTTCGAAGCTGTCCTGAAGCTGATAAATTGGTATAATTTTATAAACGCTCTTCTGAAAAATATTGACTTTATTATCCAATTGCGCGTATAATCATGAAAAACAGGAGGATCCGATCCCATGGAATTTAAAGTAAACGATTCAGATCTGGATGCCGCAGCTTTTATCCGTTTTGCAACGCAAATATGGAACGGCGATTATGATCCCATAAAAACACAGGCAGCATTATCAAAAACACTGAACATTACCGCATACGATTCCAACGATCTTGTCGGTTGTCTGCGGATCCTGACGGACGGATACTTTTTTGGCACAATCACGGAATTGCTTGTCCTCCCTGCATACCAAAACCGAGGCATCGGCAGCCGCTTGTTACAACTCGCCAAGGAAAATACCCCTACATTATTATATTTTGGCGCACATCCGCAGGCTGAAAAATTCTATGAAAAAAACGGTTGCATGAAAAGCCTGCAATCTTATATCATTCACAAGAGCTTTGACGACTCTCAAAAGAAACGCAACTTTTGATCCCATAAAAATCTTGCGAAAGTCCAAGATTTTTTATAGTCTTCCCTGTCTGGTGACGTTCCCAACCGACATAAATCCGCAATTCTCGGATATCTGATTCTCTTATACGGTTCGGTTATTTTAATCTTTTCTGTAAACCTAAAAAGCCACGCGATCATCGCGTGGCTTTTTTGTTACATCTAAAACAGGGAATGAAACCAGCCCTGCTCATTCCCTGTTTTTATATGTTTTTTACCGTTCCCTTAAACAACTCTTGAAAAATACTTTCCAGCTCTTAAAAAGATGTTATTTAAACTTACCGACTTTCGTTTTAAGACTTTGCTTTTTTGAAAATATACATACAGCTCAGAACACAACCGCTGTTTTTGGATACTGTTTCAAAATCAAACATATTCAGAAGCGGAAAATCCCCGTTCATCAACAATTCACCGCTCGCCGTAAACAAAACGTCACCGCCGCGCACCGATATTTCATAAAGCGCTGAAGGATTCAACCCCTTAAAGCGGATCGTCTGCAAAGACGCCGACGGATGAATTTCTGTCAGATTGACTACTGCAATCGCACTGTTTTTATCTTTGGATACAGTGATAAACCCTTCCGTACCATTCCCGCCCAGCCGATACTGATCGCCGTATTGCAACAGCTTTCGATTTGCCTTATAAAACGTGATCTGCTCCTGAACTTGTTCCATTTCCTGCGGCGTAAATTTCGACATATCCAGTTCGTACCCAAGCACGCCGCCGCAAGCAATGTTGAAACGAGTTTCCAGCGGATTGGTATTCCCCGTCTGATGGTTCGGGCATGCTGACACATGCGCCCCCATCGCTGTCTGCGGATATCCGTAAGAGGTACCGCGCTGTATAAAAATACGTTCGCGCGCATCCGTATCATCGCTCGTCCAGTACTGCGGAAAATAACAAAGGTTTCCGAGATCAAATCTGCCCCCGCCGCCGGCGCAGCCCTCAAACAATACAAACGGAAATTTTTTCACGATCTTCGACACCACGCGATAATACCCCAACATATAACGATGGAAATATTCTCCCGGGACAAGACCTTTCCCGTAACAATCGGTCAGCGAACGGTTAAAATCCCACTTTACGTAATCCGCCCCACTGCGCGATATCACATCGCTGATCGAACGTACCACATAATTCTGCACTTTTTCGTCCGCCATATTTAGTACAAGCTGATGACGCATCCGCTCCGGTTCCCTGCCCGGTATCTTCATCGCAAAATTCGGATGCGTACGATAAAGCTCGCTGTCTTCGCTGATCATCTCCGGTTCCACCCAGATCCCGAAAGACAGACCCATCGCATGGATCTTCCCCGCAAGAGCCGCAAGACCTCCCCCCGTCTTCTCCGGATTGTCAAACCAATCTCCTAAAGAACAGGTATCATTGTTGCGCTTGCCAAACCATCCGTCATCAAGAACAAACAACTCTACCCCGGCTTCCTTCCCCGCTTGCGCTATTGCCAACAGCTTTTCTTCATTAAAATCAAAATATGTGCCTTCCCAGTTGTTCACCAGAACAGGACGCTCCTTCCGCTTCCATTTGCCGCGGATTATATGCTCCGCTACAAATGAATGCATCTGCAGGCTCATCACATCCTCATCCGTCGCATAACACATAACCGCTTCCGGCGAATAAAATTCTTCCCCGGGCAACAGCTTCCAGTCGAACATGAAATCATTCATGCCGACCAATGCGCGCGTGATACCGCTCCCATCCGTTTCAAATGTTTCTTTATGGTTACCCGAATATACAAGATTAAACGCATATACGCCGTTCGCATTTTCCGCCATTACAAACGGATTGCGCGCATGGGAAGACATCCCGCGCTTGGAATCGTTGATAAAGATCCCACCGTTCATAACGCGCTCTGTCCGACGGCGCTCACGCGCCCATGCTCCTTCAAACGTAACGATATTATAATCCGCACCGATCAGATCCAGCTGAAGGCTCATCAATCTGCGAACATGAATCTCTTTCCTGCTTCCGTTTACGACTTTCGACGATACCGCAATCACATCGCTGTCCTCAAAAACCGTAAAATATAAATACAACGCCACTTTCGTGGGTGCATCCACAAATTTTATCTCCAGCGTTTTGCCTTCCCCGTACGAAGAAGGAAGCCCCGGTATCTCGGGCTTTTCCGTCAGGATCTTGCACTTGGAAAATTCAAAATCTGCCGCAAAACCGCCGTCTGCATTCTCCAGAACCACTCCGTAATCCAGATATGCGTTCTTTCCGGGCGAAGAAACCAGTTTCCGCATCCCGGTTGCGTATGCCTGAAAATCTGAAGCACTGCCCAGCCTTTTCCCGTAATAGACATACTCTGCCGTATCTGCCTTGATCGCAAGTGTCGTATTTGCCGTGTCCAGCCGTATAATCTGCCCCTTCCTTTTAATCATAAAAGCCTCCGCCTTAATTTTCGGATCATAATTTTCGGATCATAATTTTCCGCTATATTTTTAAGTATATCACATTTTTTTGTGTTTGTATAGTGAAAAAATTATTTTTTAAAAAAACA
>CATYEP010000161.1 GCA_958405585.1 uncultured Eubacteriales bacterium | reverse complement strand
AGATCTTTTTGGTATTTCCAATACATGGAAATATCTCCTCGAGTATAACAAGTGCATCAATCTGATGAAGGCGGCAATCGAATGCAGTGAAAAATTTTCGACGGTCAGCCCTCATTATGCGCAGGAGATCAAAGATCCTTATTATGCGCACGGTCTGGAAGCGATCGTACGCCGCAATGAATTCAAATTGTTCGGGATTCTCAACGGGATTGATACGGATTCCTATAATCCCGCTACAGATAAATCTGTTTTTGCAAATTATTCGGCTGATAATATTGAGCCTAAGAAGAAGTGTAAAGAAGAACTGCAGAAAATGTTCAATCTTCCGGTAAAGGCGGATACGCCTGTCATCGCGATTATTTCGCGCCTTGTTTCTCACAAAGGGCTGGATCTTGTTCGTACGGTGATCGAGGAAGTTTTGCGGCAGGATGTGCAGGTCATTATTTTAGGAAAAGGGGATTCCGCATACGAAAATTATTTCTCAGACCTTTCCAGACGTTATGTCGGAAAGCTGGTTACGGTGATCGCTTTTAATCCGGATCTGTCGAGAAAGATTTATTCGGGCGCAGATTTGTTCCTGATGCCTTCGAAGTCGGAGCCGTGCGGATTGTCCCAGATGATCGCAAGCCGTTACGGGACAGTTCCGATCGTGCGCGAAACGGGCGGGTTGTACGACAGTATCAAGCCGGTCGGCAGCGGAGGAAATGGTTTTACGTTTGCGAATTATAATGCATATGATATGTTGTACGTGATTCGTGAAGCGATTAATTGTTATTACAATAAAGAATTTTGGCCGCAACTTGTAAAGCGGGTGATGTCGGTAGATTTCAGCTGGCAACGTTCGGCAAAAGAATATGAAAATATTTACGGGGAAATGTTGAAATAATTAAATACGTTAGGAGCTGAAAATGAGCAGTACAAAAAGCATTACTGAAAAGGAAGTTCAGTTGCTGATTCAGGGGAAATTATCGCGCTACTTCGGAGTGTCTCCAAAGGAAGCGACAACGGATCAGATATACAAAGCTGTTGTGATGAGTGTCCGCGATATTCTTTTGGAGAAGCGGCAGCAATTTCATAAGGTAATGAAGAGCAAAAAAGGCAAGCGTGTCTATTATCTTTGTATGGAATTTTTGCTTGGCAGATCCTTAAAAAATAACATTTACAATCTTGGGCTGAATGAGGAGTATGAGAGTGCACTAAAGTATTTCGGATTGACTCTGGAAGATCTTTATGAACAGGAACCGGATGCTGGCCTGGGTAACGGCGGATTGGGTCGTTTGGCGGCATGTTTTATGGACGCCTTGGCGACGGGCAATTATCCTGCAATGGGGTACTCGATCCGTTATGATTATGGTTTGTTCAAACAGAAAATAGTGGACGGTTGGCAGACGGAATTGCCGGATATCTGGCTGCCCGGGGGCGAGGTCTGGCTCACTCAGAGAAGCGATAAATCTTGTACGGTTAAATTTGATGGCTGGGTAAAAGAAAATTGGTCGGAAAACGGACTGCAGGTGACATACGGCGGCTATAAAGAAGTAGAAGCGGTTGCTTACGACATGATGATATCGGGTAAGGACTGCGAAGCCGTGTCCGTATTGCGTCTGTGGCGGGCCAGAAATATTTCCCGTTTTGATATGAAACTGTTTTCGCAGGGCGATTATCTGCGCTGTATGCAGGAAGAAAATGAAGCGGAAGTGATCAGTAAAGTCCTGTATCCTGCGGACGATCATTACGAAGGGAAATCATTGCGGCTGAAACAGCAATATTTTCTCGTGTCGGCTTCGTTGCAGAATATTATCAATGACCATAAACATCGCTATGGGCCTTTGAATCTTTTGCCGCAGCAGGCGGCGATCCATATCAACGATACGCACCCCGCACTGGCGATTCCCGAATTGATGCGCTTGCTGATGGATGAAAACGGTTTTACTTGGGATGATGCGTGGAATATCACAACGTCCGTGTTTGCATATACGAATCATACGGTGATGCCGGAGGCACTGGAAACTTGGCAGGAAGATCTGATCGCGCGCCGCTTGCCTCGGATTCATATGATTATTAAAGAGATTAACCGCAGATTCTGCAATGATTTGTGGAATCGCTACCCGGGTCAACATCAGCTGATTGAGAGTATGGCGATTCTGTCCAACGGTCAGGTGCGTATGGCAAATTTGTCGGTTGTCGGCTCGCACAACGTAAACGGGGTTTCCGCTTTGCACAGTGAGATCATTAAAAAAGAATTGTTCCAAGGTTTTTATCAGCTTTGGCCGGATAAATTTACAAATGTGACAAACGGGATCGCGCACAGGCGTTGGCTTTGCCAATCGAATCCTGAGTTGAGCGCTCTGTTAAACGATTGTATCGGCGACGGTTATGTTAAAAATGCGTCAGAACTGATCAATTTCAAAAAATATGAAAACGATAAGAGCGTACTGAAGCAGTTGTCCGAAATCAAACAGTTAAAGAAGCGTCAATTTGCTGAATATGCTTACAAGAAGAGCGGATTAGTAATTGATCCGGATACAGTTTTTGACGTACAGGCGAAACGCATGCACGAGTATAAACGCCAGTTGTTGAATGTAATGAATATTATTTCATTGTATTCCGATCTGCGGGATAATCCGGATAAAGATGTAGTGCCTCAGACGTTTATCTTCGGGGCAAAGGCAGCTCCCGGCTACCTGAGGGCAAAACAGATCATAAAATTGATTTGTTATCTTTCGGAAGAAATAAATAAGAATCCGAAGATCCGTGAGAAACTGAATGTCGTTTATATGGAAGATTATAACGTTACGATGGCGGAAAAACTGATGCCTGCAAGTGAAGTGAGCGAGCAGATTTCTTTGGCGGGTAAGGAAGCCAGCGGGACGGGCAATATGAAGTTCATGATCAATGGGGCTATTACGATCGGAACTTTGGACGGGGCAAACGTCGAAATGAGCGAAGCCGTCGGCGAAGAAAATATTTTCATTTTCGGTTTGCGTGCAAATGAAGTGGAGGAGATGTGGCAGAAAGGTTATAACGCCAGCCTTTATTACAACCAGAATGATCGTTTGCGCAAGATCATTGAGATGTTGATTCGCGGGTTTAACGGTGAATCTTTCTCGGATATGGCAAATTATTTATTGACAGGCGCTCCGGTTGCTGATCCGTATATGTGTATGGCGGATTATGAGTCTTATGCGGTCACGCAGCAAAAAGTGAAGAGTCTTTACGCGACAGATAAAGTTGCATGGTCAAAAATTTCTTTAAACAACATTGCGAACGCAGGAATATTCTCGGCGGACAGAAGTATCAAAGAGTATGCCGAAAATATCTGGAAACTGAAATCTTTAAAAGTGTAAAACATGGATATTTACTATAATCCCTTGGATAAAACCTGTAAAAGTATTACCGGCGGGATTAAACAAAAAGATAATTTTACTCTTACGGTTTTTGGTAACAGCAATGAGCCTTGTCTCCTCATCCTGAAACGGGATGAGGGCGAGGCTCAATCTTTGCATATGCAGAGAGTTGCACAAGGATGGACGATTTCACTTATTCTCAATGATCCCGGTCTGTATTTCTATTATTTTAAAATAGGGGACAGAACCGCTGGTTGTGGAAAGCTACAGAATCTGGAATTCAGCGAGCAGATTCATTATTATCAGATACTGATCTATTCCGAGAATTTTTCTACACCCGATTGGTTTAAAGGCGGAATTATGTATCAGATATTCCCCGACAGATTCTGCCGAAGCGGAGAAAAGCACGAAAACGTTCCTACAGACAGAATAATCCACGAAAACTGGGAGGATACCCCGTTCTTCCGTCCGGATGACAGAGGAATTATCCGCAACAACGATTATTTTGCAGGAGATTTCAAAGGCATAGAAAGCAAGCTCCCTTATCTTCAGAGTTTAGGCGTTACCTGCATTTATCTCAACCCTGTTTTCGAGTCGCACGAAAATCACCGCTATTCGACCGCCTGCTATGAGCATATCGACCCTATGCTCGGCACGGACGAGGACTTTGAGCATCTGTGCAAACAGGCTAAAACATACGGTATAGACATTATCCTTGACGGCGTGTTCTCGCATACGGGCGCAGACAGCATCTATTTCAACAAGTTCGGCAGATACGGAGATCACGAGGGCGCATACAGAGATCCCGACAGCAAATATAAAAACTGGTACTGCTTCTCACGCTATCCTTTCG
>CATYEP010000160.1 GCA_958405585.1 uncultured Eubacteriales bacterium | reverse complement strand
GGATTTACGGCGGTTTTGCTTAATCCGTTATTTGAAAGCGAGCGGCACGGATACGACACGGTTGATTTTTTTAAAGTGGACAGGCGTTTGGGGGACAACGAAGATTTTAAACGACTGGTCAAAAAGTTTCATGAAGCGGGGATACGTGTTGTTCTGGACGGGGTATTCAATCATGTAGGCAGGCGTTTTTTTGCATTTGAGGAAGTAAGGGCGAAGCGTGAGCAAACGGATAAAAAGGATTGGTTTTATATTCATTTTGACGGGAACAGCCCGTATAACGACGGGTTTTGGTATGAAGGCTGGGAAGGTCATATGGAGCTTGTAAAGCTGAACCTGCAATGTGCAGGGGTTACCGATTATATCCGGCGCGCGGTGGAGTTCTGGATCAATGAATTCGGGATCGACGGTTTGCGACTGGATGTGAGTTATTTGCTGCCGGAATGGTTTTTCGAGTTTTTGCGGCACACGGTCAGTGCGAAACGTCCGGATTTTTTCCTGATGGGAGAAGTGATCCACAATCAGAATTTTGTGAAAAACGTTGTGCCGGGGCGTTTGGATTCGATCACAAATTATGAATGTTATAAAGGGCTTACGTCAGCTCTCAATTCGGACAATTTTTTTGAGATAGCGCATTCTTTGGAGCGGTTGTTCGGTTCGCAGCCGTGGTGTCTGTATACGGGGAAGAATCTTTTCAGCTTTGCGGATAATCATGACGTCGTGCGGGCGTATACGGCGCTGCAGAACAAGAACAAGCTCGCGGCGTTATACGGAGTGCTGTATACGATGCCGGGGATTCCCTGCGTGTATTATGGTTCGGAATGCGGTGCGGAGGGGGATAAATCGGACAATGATTACAAACTTCGGCCGGCGGTCGGGGCGATCGATCAGAACAAGTGTCCCGCGCTTACGGATCTTATCCGCAGACTGAACAAGATCCGTACGAGCGAAAAGGCTCTCGCGTATGGAAGCTACGCAAATTGCGTGCTGTCCAACAAATATATGTGTTATAAAAGAGAAAAGGACGGAGAGCGTATCTATTGCGCGTTCAACATTTCGGATTCGGACGTGACGGTGCGCGTGGAAGAAGCGGAAGGACGTGATTTGCTGACGGGAGAAGTAAGGAATCTCAACGATATTTATTTACCGCCGTATGCCGTGAAAATATTTAAAAAATTTTGATTAAGTCATAAAAGAAAAGGATGCAGATCGGAGATTTGCATCCTTTTTTTCATCCACATAAAAAATCGAAACGTTTTGTTATACGCGGTTCAAAATTTTTACTGAAAATGTCGTTATAAACGATAGACAAACGGATTAAATCTTATTATAATGTACGGCGGTAAAAAGGCATGTGGACGGTAGAATATGAAAGGTTCGTTGGATCTGACGAGCGGAAGTCCGTGGAAAAACATTGTATTTTTCTGTATTCCGATTCTGATCAGCAATATATTTCAGCAATTATACAGCATGGTCGATACGATCATTGTGGGGCAGACGATATCGCTTTCGGCGTTGGCGGCGGTCGGCTGTACCGGGTCGATCAGTTTTCTTGTCATCGGGTTTGTATCGGGGATCGCGGGCGGATTCGGCGTGATGATGGCGCAATATTTCGGCGCGAAGAACGAAGAGAATTTCAGGCGTTCGATTGCGACCTGCTATATTTTGAGCGCGGCTTTTTCGGTTGTCGTTACGGCGATCGCAGTTCCTTCGGCCATGCCGCTTCTAAAAATTATGAATACGGGAGCGGACATCATCGATGACGCATATTCTTACATTGTAACGATTTTTGCGGGTGTGACGGCGACCTTTGTTTATAATTTATCGGCATCCATGCTGCGGGCGATCGGGGACAGCCGTTCACCGCTCATATTCTTGATTCTCGCGTCGATTCTGAATATCGGGCTGGATTTTTTATGTATTTTGGTATTTAAAATGGGGGTCATGGGTGCAGGAGTGGCGACGGTGCTGTCGCAGCTGATTGCGGGGCTGCTGTGCCTTGTTTACGGACTTAAAAAGTACGAGATCCTGCGCACGAGGCGGGAGCATTTTCGTTGGAACACGAATTTTTCATGGAAACACGTGAAAGTGGGGCTTCCGATGGCGTTGCAATTTTCGATCACAGCGATCGGCGTTATGGTGGTTCAGGCGGTACTGAACGATCTTGGAACGATGACGGTAGCGGCATATACGGCGGCATCGAAGATCGATACGATCGCACAGCAGCCGTTTCTCGCCATGGGCGCGGCGATGGCGACGTATTGCGCGCAGAATTACGGGGCGCATCAGTTTGACCGCATCCGCCGCGGTATGAACGTCGGGCTTGTTTTGACGATCGCTTTCAGCGTATTCGGATTTGTGTTTGCCATTGCTTTGAAGACTCCGCTTCTGCGTCTTTTTTCGGATGAATATGCAGCGATCGAAGAACAGGCGACTTTGTATCTCTTTATCAATACGGGAACTTATTTATTCCTGGGATTGATTTATCTTTACAGGAACGGGATCCAGGGGATGGGTTTCTCGGCTGTTACCATGCTTTCGGGTCTGATAGAGCTTGTTATGCGGGTATTTGCGGCGTTTGTTTTTGCAGGCTTGTGGGGATATGTAGGTGTTTGTACGGCAAATCCGGCGGCATGGTTCGGTGCGGACGTCATTCTGATAATTATATATTGCATCCTTTATAAAAAGCGCATCCGTCCGCAGCTTCTGAAAGAGAAAGATGCCGCGGCACAGGCTGCATCCGTAAATTGACGGGAAAGGGTTCCGAAAGTGGTTTTTCATTTTCCGAGAGACGGCGCAACAGGTCTGTCATAAAAAAATATTTCAGAAATCAGCGGCAAGGTTTGGATTCCGCCGCTGATTTCTTTTGTTTTGTTCTGATTTTTCGTTGACAACTGCATAAATTAATTGTATAATTATTCTGATAAATGTATAAATATTCCAAACGAATGCGAGAAACGAGGAAAGCGGAGGGAGTATGGAAGTCATATTATACATAGGGATACTGCTGGCATATTTTGCGGTGATGATTTTGATCGGGGTGCGTAACAGCCGCAGTTCGAAGTCGGTGCAGGGTTTTGTATTGGGGGGAAGGTCGGTAGGGCCGTGGCTGACGGCGTTTGCATACGGGACGAGCTATTTTTCGGCAGTGATCTTCATAGGATATGCAGGGCAATTCGGCTGGAATTTCGGGATAGCGGCGACGTGGATCGGGATCGGAAACGCGATGATCGGGTCGCTTCTGGCGTGGGCGGTTCTGGGCAGGCGGACGCGGGTGATGACGCAGCAGCTGGATTCTGCGACGATGCCGGACTATTTCGGAAAGAGATTTTCGGACAAGCGGCTGAAGATAGCGGCATCGGTGATCATTTTTATATTTCTGATTCCATACACGGCTTCCTTATACAAGGGATTGGGGAGCCTGTTTGCGATGGCGTTTTCGATACCGTACTGGGTATGTATACTGATCATGGCAGCGGTAACGGCAGTCTATGTGCTGATCGGCGGTTACATGGCAACGGTATGGAATGATTTTGTACAAGGTATCATCATGCTGTTCGGGATCGTGGTGATCATAGCGGCGGTATTGGCGAGCCGTGGCGGACTGACGCAGGCGATCATTGATCTTTCACAGATCTCGCAAGGCGGTCAGCAAGGTGCGTACACATCCTTTTTCGGGCCGGATCTTTATGGGCTTGTGATGGTGGTGATCCTGACGAGCCTGGGCACGTGGGGATTGCCGCAGATGGTACAGAAGTTTTATTCGATCAAGAGCGAAAGTTCGATCCGTACGGGGATGATCGTGAGTACGGTATTTGCGTTGGTCGTGGCAGGCGGATGTTATTTTCTGGGCGGATTCGGGCGTTTGTTTGTGGAAGACGCATCCGCCGGATATGACACGATCGTTCCGACCATGTTGCGCGAAAGCCTGCCCGCGATCCTGATCGCGTTGGTGCTGATCCTGGTGGTGTCCGCATCGATGAGCACGCTTTCTTCTTTGGTGATGAGTTCAAGTTCGACGATCACGCTGGATCTGATCAAAGGCAGTACAAAAAAAGAACTGAGCCACAGGTCGCAGATGATCCTGATTCGTTTTTTTGTGGCAGTATTTATTGTCATCAGTGCCGTTATAGCGATTGTATACGATGCGTTCAAACTTTCGTTCATAGCGCAGATGATGGGGGTCAGCTGGGGGGCTTTGGCGGGATCGTTCCTGGCTCCGTATCT
>CATYEP010000159.1 GCA_958405585.1 uncultured Eubacteriales bacterium | reverse complement strand
AAAAAGCAGCCATAAAATATTATCTTTGCCCACGTTTCATAAGCGCTCGTTTTAGCCGCATACATAGCAAAAAACCTCGAAAACGTCCTGTTTTTCAAGGTTTTTTTGTCTTGCAGCCTTTTCGTCTGCAAGCATGGCAAGCATGTGCAAAAAAGATATTTTTGCTACTTTTTTGTGCTGCCTCGAACCATTCATCGCTGCCCCTAACAGGGCTTGCGGCTACTCCGCAAAGCTCTCCGCTTCGCTCCGAGCACGAACTTCTGCACGAGAGCAGGTCAGGGGCAGCCACAAAAAAAGAACCGCAAAAGCGGTTCCTTCTTGTGGCAAGCATGTACAAAAAAGATATTTTTGCTACTTTTTGTGCTGACTCGAACCATTCACCGCTGCCCCTGACAGGGCTTGCGGCTGCGCCGCAAAGCTCTCCGCTTCGCTCCGAGCACGAACTTCTGCCCGAGAGCAGGTCAGGGGCAGCCACAAAAAAAGAACCGCAAAAGCGGTTCCTTCTTGTGGCAAGCATGTACAAAAAAGATATTTTTGCTACTTTTTGTGCTGACTCGAACCATTCACCGCTGCCCCTGACAGGGCTTGCGCCTGCGGCGCAAAGCTCTCCGCTTCGCTCCGAGCACGAACGTCATTTCTCCTCAATTGTTAAGGGCAACCAAAAACCGCGGCACAGCTTATGCTGGACCGCGGTTTTTGTGATTTGTGAACGAAAAGGCTACACGCATCAGTCTTTATATTGCCTATATAATATCAAATTGCACCGCAAAAATCAATGAATACACACCATGAAAATATCGGAGGCAAATTTCTTTGCCCCCGATATTTTACTCAACCCGTTCCTCTATTGTAATTCCGCCTTTTAGCATAATCACGATTTTCCCATCTTCCATCACGCGAATATACTCAATTAACAACCGCACCGACCTATCGTCGTACACGTCGAAGTTCAGAGAATCATCAGTCAACAATTTTTTGATACGTTCCAATTCTGTATTGACGCTTTGATTACTCTCGATCTTGGCCTGTACAAGTTTTAATTGTTCCCGCAAAACAGCCAGCTCATTTGTCTGCCGTTCGATTATCTTCTCGATCCGCCCCTTATCCCCTTCCGTTCTTTCGAGCAATTCGATGTTTCCGTCAATTTCTCCCCTGATCGTTTCCATCTGTTTCTCTATGGCATAGGTATCCAACACATCATTTTCTCCCGTAAAAGCGTAAGAAAGATTGGACACGATTAAATCCATAACTTCTTTTCTATCTCTGACGGCAACCGTCAATGCGCGGCAGATCGCCTTTTTCAGTTTTTCTTCATCGAGGGTAACCGAATTTTTGCAAAATTCCGTTCCGTGATCGACACGGCTCACGCACCGCCAAACTTTTCGATTCACCCCGTTTCTCACCCATGTCCGCCTTCGGTATGGACTGCCACACTCGCCGCAAATCAAAAGATTAGTCAAAGCGAACTTGCCGCTGTATTTTCCCTGCTCCGTTATTGTTTTATCGGATACCTTCCGCATACTTCCCCTGCGGGCAATCTCTGTCTGCGCCATCTTAAAGGTTTCGCGGTCAATGATTGCAGGGTGATTATTCGTTACCAAATACTTTGTCAGTTCTCCGCGGTTTCGTTTCACCTTTTTTGTGATGCAATTCTCTACATATGTTTTCTGATAGATCACGTCGCCGCAGTACCGTTCGTTCGTAAGGATACTGTATATGTTCCCTTTGCTCCATACGCTTTTCCCCTTTTTGGTCAAATAGCCGTTTCCTTCCAAATAGGCTTTGATTTGATCTGTGGTATCACCTGCAAGGTATTTTTGGAAAATCTCTTTCACAATGTCGGCTTCTTCGGGAACAATTTCCGGCTCGCCGTTCTCGCCTTTACGATAGCCCAAAATATTATATCGGAAAGCATACGTTCCCGTGCGCATCCGCTGATGGATTCCCCACTTGACATTGGCACTGATGTTTTCGCTTTCCGCCTGCGCCATAACGCTGTGAAAACCGATCACCATTTCACTTTCCATTTTGAGGGTATCTAAATTCTGCTCCTGAAAATAGACGCCGATCCCCATCGCTTTCAGCTGCCGCACATACCGCAGGCTGTCCACGACATTTCGGGCAAATCTCGCGACAGATTTTGTCAGGATCAAATCTATCTTTCCTTTCTCGCAGTCGCGTATCATCTCCAAAAAGTGTTTCCTCTTTTTAGCAAGCGTACCCGTTATTCCTTCATCCGCATATATCTTGACAAATCTCCACCGTGGATTTTTCCCTATAATATCCGTATAATAAGAAACCTGCGCGGCATAACTTTCAAGCTGATCCTCACTGTCCGTCGAAACACGGCAATACGCCGCCACCCGCAAAATGGCATTGGCATCATTTTGCTTTACCAACAGCGGATTCGCTTCTATTTTTGTTACGACCTTTTGCCGCATTTGTCACGCCCTCCTTCTTTCCGATCACCTCTGCGCCGTTCACGAACACCACGCCGATCGCACCGTCTTTGTATATTTTTACCTGCGATACGGCTACCGTCAAAAAATCCATACTGACTTTTCCGCTCTCGAACTCCTGTTCGACCCTTCTTCTGACAAATTCCGTATAAGCAGCAGCTTTATTCTCCCGGCAAGCCTGAAACTTTAATGCCGCACATTCGAGGATCACCTTTTTCCCCGCCATAAAACTCGGAGCCGGTTGATTCGTCATTCTGCCGATTTCATTTGTATAGCGCATGATCTCCTGTGTGGGATAATAAGTTACAACCTCTTCCTTTGATAACAACGCATCGGATTGCGTTGCAGCCATACCGATTGCCGACAGTATCCCTCCAAACACCTCCACATCGGAGATATACTTGTCGTTTTTACACCCGTTCGGACAAATCCATTTTTCTCGGTTCTTCCATTTTGTCCTTCGATAAAAGGGTTTGCCGCATTGCGCACAAACTGTGATCTTTTTGAGATACTCGACTTCTGCGTCCAAAGCGATTTTCTGATTCCCGCGAGCGGACTTTCTCTGATTGGCTTTCTGATACTCTTCCAGACCGATAATGGCGGGATACCCCTCTGCACCGATATATTTTTCGTTTTCTATGATACGGAAAACTTTGTTTTTATTCCACAAGCGGCTTTCCAAATAAAACTCCACTCCTTCTTCCGTCAGTTCGTCCGCTATCTCCTGCAAAAGTTTTCCCTCTATGTATTCCCGAAACACTCTGCGCACGATCTCCGCTTCGCTGTCTATCACAACGAGCTTACCGCTTTCCATTCCGTATCCGTAGCTGATCATCCTGTTCGCCATATCTTTATCCTACCGTTTCACTCTTAATTTCAATTCGCACTTCAAAGCAAAGGTCAACGAACCGTCCTGTCCGACGCGAATCTTATCCACGATCTCATCGAATAAAGCCTCATCCATTGCTGTTAAAAACGGCTTCTTTTCTACGATCCGCTTCAACGCACGAAGTTTCTCCAGTCCGTTCGTCGAGCTTGCAGAAATTGTTTTGCTCGATGAACTTGTATATGAATACGAACCCGCTCCCGGTGCCATCCAATATATTCTATCTACACCACTGCCACTATCTGTTGATGTCACCGTAAATGCTTTATTGATATATTTCCCCGTTGTTGATGTTGATGCTCCGCTCAATGCTGGTTTTGTTGCATCCACACGAAATTGAAACGAGCATACCACTTTCGCCGCGCGAGGATGATCTCTTATCGGTGAAGACACCTTCCACTCTCTATATGCTTCATAGCTTACCGAATATAGCCCGTCAGCCAAAGAGGTCATTTTACACTGACCGCTCGTTGCCGAACCCACCACTCTTCCCGAAGAATTTTTAACTTCAAATTTTTGCGTTCCAAACCCTCCGTTTACTTTGAGATTGACCGTATTGGAACCGATATACCCGCCACCAGGCAGTTTTCCCGTTCCGGAATTCGTTGAGCCATATATCTGAAAAGATACAACTGTTTCTACGCTCGCCTTACCACACTCAAAGGATTCTGTTTCATATACATTTGTTCCTTCTGCCTGAACAATAGAAGCTGAATCTGCATATACACCTCTATACGCCGTATAACTGAATTGAACACTATATAATGGTGTTGTCGCCGCGCTTGCCGTTGCTGTGCCGTTCGGCAGCAACAGCAAGACGGAAAGTAATGCAATCAAAACGGTAAAAATGACAACTGCCGCCGTTCTTCTTGTTTTTATTCTCAATCCGTTTCCTCCTCTTTCTCTTCCTCAAAAAGCGACTGCGCATAATCCCCTGCTTTGACGAGAATACAATTCCGCAGTTCCGTACTTCC
>CATYEP010000158.1 GCA_958405585.1 uncultured Eubacteriales bacterium | reverse complement strand
ACAGATTGGTAAAGATCTGCCGAAAATAGCGTTTGGAAAGAACGTGAAAGTGCATCATGTTCATGCGAGCCGAACGCCGTCTGAATTTTTTCATTGTGTTTTCTCCTTTGGATCGGGCGTTGCGGCGTTGCGCCGTGTTTTGCTGCATACAGGTTTATTTTCTTTGTCAGCCTGTTCAGAGTCGGAAGTTTCTTGGGGTTGACTGTCAGTCGTTGTTCGAACCGGAACAGAATGTAAGCGGAGCGGCCGTTTTGAAAGTGCGCGCGGCGGTTTTTCCCATGCGGCGACTTCAGGTTCGGCCTGTTCGGGGGGAAGAATACAGCCGGCGCCGTACTCTTCGCAGAAGTCGGCGTATAATTTTTTGTAATCTTCGCTGCGACGGTATTTTTTAGCGAATTGCTCGCTGATTTCCTCGTCAGACAATGCCGCAAAAATTTTGGAGTAGGAGCGTCGGTTGAACCAGCGGAATGCGCCTGCGGATTCCCCGTAATAGCACAGCCTTCCGCCTCTGCCCAAGAATGCGACGCGGTCGCATTTGTCGAGGTTTTCCATGGCATGCGTAATGACGACGATCGTGCGGCCTTTGCGCGAAAGATCTTTTAAAAGATCCATCATTTCCAGATCGAGATCGGGGGAAAGTCCGCTGGTCGGTTCGTCGAGGAAGATGACTTTCGGGTCGGAAAGCAGTTCCATTGCGATGGAAACGCGTTTTTTCTGACCTCCGGAAAGCGCGCTGATGCGCAGGTTTTCTTTTCCCTGCAGGCGCACGTCCGCAATGGCGGACTGCACGCGCTCTTTAAGTTCCTGCTGCGAAATATCGGCGCGGGTACGCAACTGCGCCGTATAGCGGAGCGCGGCGCCGACGGTAAGATCGTCGTGCATGATATCCTTTTGCGGCACATACCCGATTACGCCTTTGTAAGAGTTCATGTTTTCGTAATAATCGTTGGTGTCGTAATAAATTTTGCCGCTGGTGGCGGGACGCATTCCGTTGATGCAATCGAGCATGGTGGATTTACCTGCGCCGCTCCCGCCGACGACGGCGACAAAATCCCCCGCTCCGATGCGGAAGGAAACGTGGGTGACCAATGAAATTTTTCCGCGCGAGTTTCTGTCCTGAACTTCTTTGCAGATATCGGCGGCGTCGATACGGATACCGCCTGCCGCAGTGGAGTAGAGCAGTTTATTGCGGAAAAAGATATATGCTGCACCGGGAATGGAAATGCGGTCGTAATCGTTTAATTTGCTTCGCTTGATTTTACGGTTGTTGACGTATGTACCGCGGAGACTGTGGGCGTCTTCGATGAAGCAACTTTCGCCGTCGTACACGATAAAAAAGTGCCTTTCGGAAACCAGAGGATTTTGTGAGCAGATGTCGCATTTTTCGCCGCTCCCGACAGTCGTTACCGTTTTTTTGGTCAGATCGAAGCCCGAACCGCCTTTTTGCGGGCGGATCTGTTTTACGGCGGATATCTCAGCGATCGGCTTATTCTTTTTTTCTCCCGCACGGCGCAAAGTCAGCGGGGCGTCAAATTTCAGGACAGGCTTTTTGAAAGCCTTTTTGCCGAGCAGAACGGAACATTTGCAGTCGGGCTCGGAAAGATCTTCCGCGTACCAGACACCGTTTTTACAAAGAATCCGTACTTGTTCCGGCTGTACGTACGGTGACTTTATGACGATATCGGCTGTACGTTTGCTGCCTATGATCAGTTGCTGGCGATCTTCCCCGTTGCAGAAGCGGAAGAGTTCGCCTTCCTGGATTTTCAGTACGATGTTTTTCATAATGCAAACATTATAGCATAAGGAAGGGAAACAGGCAAATATTTTCAGGAAAATGTCGCAGGCGGTCGCTATTTTTGTTGACTATGCAAAATGTGTGAGTATAATAATACTGTTATTGTTGGGAAGGTCGGAGTATGGAGAGAGAAGAGACAAAATCGCCGTCGCGCGGGAAACGTTTTTTGTGGGCGGCAGGGCATATATTGCGCGGGAACGTGGTTTTGCTTGTCGCATTGGCGGCTGCCGCAGTCACGTGTTTTTTTGTTCCGTTTGACAAAGAATATTTAGGTTATTTCGATCTTCGCACGCTGTCCTGCCTGTTCTGTACGCTGGCAGTGGTGGCGGCGCTGCGGAACATAAAATTTTTTGTCTGGCTGGCTGACATCATCGTTCGTCGGTTCAAAAATATGCGGAACATTGTTCTGGCGCTTGTCTTTGTGACGTATTTCGGTTCCATGATCATGGCGAACGATATGGCGCTGGTCACGTTTTTGCCGCTCGGATGGTTCGTGCTGGAATCCTGCGGAAATAAGAGGCTTGCGGCGTTTACTTTTATCATGCAGAATATCGCCGCCAATCTGGGCGGGATGCTGACGCCGTTCGGCAATCCGCAGAACCTGTATTTGTATTCGTATTATGAGATCCCGACGGGTGAATTTTTTGCGATCATGGCGATCCCGTTTGCGGTGGCGTTTGTGTTGATTTTAGGGGTATGTCTGACGGTAAAACCTGAACCTGCGGAAGTTCAGGCAAAGCCGAAAAAGGCGCCTCCCGTCTGGCGGACGGCAGTGTATGCGGCTTTGTTTGTCTTGTCCGTGTTGATCGTATTCCGTGTATTCCCCTATTATTGGGGGCTTTTGGCAGTATTTGTTTCGCTGTTGATCCTCGATTATAAATCTATATTGCATGTAGATTACGGCCTGCTTCTGACGTTTTGCGCGTTTTTCGTGTTTTCGGGGAACATGGCGCGTATTCCTGCTGTGGAAAATTTTCTCGGAGGGCTGATCGCGCTCGATCCTCTTGCGTTCGGCACGCTGTCCTGTCAGTTTATTTCCAATGTCCCTTCGTCCGTTTTGCTTTCAAGGTTTACGCAGGATTATGCCCGTCTGCTCATCGCGGTGAATATCGGCGGTTTGGGTACGCCCATTGCTTCGCTCGCCAGCCTGATCACGCTCAATACATTCCGCCGCGTCAATCCGGGCGAAACAAAGCGCTACATCGGAAAATTTCTCCTTCTGAACTTTTCTTTTTTGGCGGTGTTGCTGGCTTCGGGGTATCTCGCTGCGGCGGTCGTTTAAAAAGTATGGCAAAAAGTTTTTCATGATCGGCCGTGCTTTCTGTAAGGGGAAGTGATGAAATTAAAGCAAAGGCATAAGATGCCTTAAAATAGTTACGGCAGGTTTTCAATTAAAAAGCCGCGGCGCGCAATGATACGCATCTTCCAAAGCGTCCAACTTTTGGGAGGTGTATCAAATCATGTACGCACTGCGGCTTTTTGTGTGCCGAACAGCAAATCACTATAGCAGGAAAGTCCAAGAATAAATTGATTTTCAGTTTTTTTTGTTTTGAGAATAAAAAATCGCCGCAGGAACTCCTGCGGCGAATATTTTTGAATTACTCTCCTTTGAAAGGCAGAAGAGCTACGATGCGCGCCTTTTTGATGGCGTTGGAAAGCTCTCTCTGGTGCATAGCGCACACACCGCTCATGCGGCGGGGGAGAATTTTTCCGCCTTCGGTAATGAACTTTTTCAGGCGGTTAACGTCTTTATAGTCGATCGCTTCGACCTTCTCCTGGCAGAAAGCGCAAACCTTTCTGCGGGAAGTTCTCTTCATGGGCTTTCTGACGGTTTTTTCTTCCATGATACTTCTCCTTTAAAAATTTTGGTACGGCGTTATTGTGAAATAGTGCCGTAAAGAATGGTCTTGATTGCACGCGGCGATCAGAACGGAATGTCTGAATCGTCGTCGAACGCTTCGAGGGTAGGCTTTTTCTTGGCCGTGGGGGCAGGAGCAGAGTAATCGTCGCTGTCCGCGCTGTTGCCCTTCGGCGTTAAAAATTCCACATCGTCGCAAACGATGTCGACGTAAGTGCGTTTCTGTCCGGCATTGTCCTCGAAATTGCGGATCTGAATGCTTCCGGCAACGGCTACTTTGTTTCCTTTCTTGCAGAAACGTGCAATGTTTTCCGCAAGTCCGCGCCAAGCTGTGCAGTTAAAGAAGTCGGTCTGGCGCTCCGCATCGCCGCCCTGCGCAAATCTGCGCGAAACTGCAATGCCGAAGCGGCAAACGGCTACCCCGCTGTTTGTTTCCGAAAGTTCCGGATCGCGCGTCAGGTTTCCGATCAAATATACCTTATTCATACGCTTTTACCGTCCTCAGATCGCTTTTGTGATCATTCTGCGCATAATGCCGTCCGTAATGCCAGCGATGCGGTCGAGCTCTTTGATAGCGCTGCCGTCCGCTTCGAACGTCATCAGCACATAAAACGCTTCGGTCTTGTAGTTGATGGGATAAGCGGTCTTTTTAGCGCCCCACTTGTCCGTCGAAACCACCGTGCCGCCCAGATTC
>CATYEP010000157.1 GCA_958405585.1 uncultured Eubacteriales bacterium | reverse complement strand
AACGTGCCGTGCCTTGACAATTGGTTTGATTTGGTATTATAATAATTGCAACTTAGATGGTAGTGATTTGATGAGGTTGTTATGAAACAGCGGTTTACTGTTACAGGAATGACGTGCGCGGCATGTTCGGCGGGCATTCAAAAGACGGTCGGGAAAATGGACGGAGTTAAAAATGCTGAAGTCAGTCTGTTGGGCGAGAGCATGACCGTCGAGTATGATGAAAAATCCGTCAGTGCCGAGCAGATCATAAAAACGGTGCAGGAACTCGGTTACGGAGCCTCGGCAGAAAATGAAACGCTGGACAAAAAAACGGAAAACAAAACGCCTGCAACCGGGCACCAGGCTGAGCAAGCAAAAAAATTGAAAGTACGATTTTTCACTTCTTTGTGTTTTCTGGTGCCTTTGCTTTACTTTACGATGGGGCATATGCTCGGAGCGCCGCTTCCTGCATTTCTGAAAATCGGCTCCAACTTTGCGTTGATTGAGTTGCTTCTTACAACACCGGTGCTTGCCATAAATTTTGCGTTTTTCCGTAGCGGCATCAAGGCGGCGATCAAGCGGGTTCCGAACATGGATACGCTTGTAAGTTTAGGGAGTTCGGTGGCGTATTTATATAGTATTGCGGTCATGTTCCTTTTACCATACAGGGAAGACTCCATGCAATTTGCGATGAATTATCTTTTTTTTGAGTCTGCTGCTATGGTTCTCACGCTAGTTACGCTCGGCAAATGGCTGGAAGCGCGGTCTAAAAGCAAAACGGGAGAGGAGATCGAAAAGTTGCTTCGTCTGGCCCCGGATACAGTAACGGTAGAAACGAAAGACGGCTTGCGGACGATATCTTTGCGCGAACTCAAAGTCGGAGATATTATTGTTGTACGGCAAGGAGACAGTATTCCTGCAGACGGCATTATCGTAGACGGTGAAACGTATCTGGACAAATCGGCAATTACGGGGGAGAGTTTGCCGGTAGAAGTTGTTGCGGGCGATTATGTTACGAGTGCGACGATCAATAAGGGAAATGTGATTCGGGTCAAAGTTGAAAAAATCGGCGAAGAAACCGTCTTGTCGAAAATCATTCGCCTTGTGCAGTCGGCAGGTACGTCAAAAGCGCCGATCGAAAAAACCGTAGATAAAGTTGCCGCCGTGTTTGTGCCTGCTGTTCTTCTGATCGCGTTCCTGGATTTTATTGTCTGGATTATTTTATGGGCGACGCATGCGGTGGAAGTGCAGTTTTTTGAAGTACTGAGCATGGCGATCAGTATACTGGTCATTTCTTGTCCTTGTGCTTTAGGATTGGCGACGCCAGTTGCCGTTATGGCAGCAACAGGCCGTGGGGCAGCGCTCGGGGTATTGTATAAAGACGCGGAAGCTCTGCAAAAAAGCGGCAGGATCAAAAATGTCCTGTTGGATAAAACGGCTACATTGACGGAAGGGAAACCGCGCGTCACTGATTTTATTATTCTGAATAACGCGGACGGGCGGGAACTGCTGGAGATCGTTTCGGGAATTGAAAGCAATTCCAATCATCCGTTGGCTGGGAGTATACTGGAAAAAGCAAGGGAAGAAGGCATTACACCTGCGACTGTGACGGATTTTCGGTATCAGAGCGGGATGGGTGCGTATGCCGTATACGGTAACCAATCTTATACGGTCGGCAATGCAAAGATGGTCGAGCAAAGCGGAGCAGATGTTGGAATTTGCGGCGGTCGTGACGAAACATTGGCAAAGCAGGGAAAGACGATCTTATATATTTGCCGCGGAAACAGTCTGACGGCATTTTTGGCAGTAGCAGATACTTTAAAAGAAGGAAGTGCTGAAGCGGTAAGAGGACTCAATGCACTCGGAATGCAGACCGTCATGCTGACGGGAGACCGCAAAGAGGTTGCGGAGACGATTGCCGCCCAGACGGGAATATCAGAAGTTTACAGCGAAGTACTGCCGGAAGATAAGCTGAATGCGGTGATCGAAAAGAAGCGCAGCGGCATTACAGCGATGGTCGGGGATGGAATCAATGATTCTCCTGCTTTGAAAGAGGCTGATATCGGAGTAGCCATGGGAAATGGTACAGATATAGCAATCGATTCGGCGGATATCGTTTTGGTAGGCGGTGATTTGCGGATGCTGTGCAGCGCGATCGATCTCAGTCGTGCGACAGTACGGAATATTCATGAGAATTTGTTTTGGGCATTCATTTATAATATACTCTGTATTCCGATTGCCGCAGGCGCATTGTTTGCGCTAGGTGTTGTTCTCGATCCTATGTATGGCGCAGCGGCAATGAGCCTCAGTTCCGTTTTTGTTGTTTTGAACGCTTTGCGGTTGATGCGCTTTAAACCTAAAGCTCTGAAAAAAGAAATAAATCATCAGAAAGGAGAAGAAGTTATGAAAAAGACTATATTGATCGATGGGATGAGCTGCGGTCACTGTTCTGCGAGAGTGGAAAAGGCGCTGAATGCACTGGAAGACACGAAAGCGACGGTGGACCTGAAGAAGAAATGTGCTATTGTGGAAACAGAACTTTCCGACGAAACTTTGACGCATGCTATCGAAGAAGCCGGATATACGGTTAAGAGAATCAAATAAGTTGTTTTGTATGCAAGAAAGATTGAAAGCCGAACCACGCAATCATTTTTTACGTGGTTCGGCTTTATTTTTTAATAATCTACGGGGTGTTACGGAATTTCATAATAAAAACATTTGGGAAAGCGCAAATATACGCTTTCCCGAATGCCGAAACAGGAAAAAGGAGAAAAACCTGTCTCCTGTAAAGTGATATAATGTATAGTATGCGCTAACTCGGCGTTTTGACAAAATATTTGTAAACTTCTTATTTTTCGACAGAATACGAAATATGTTCATATTGACATATCAGCTTATGAATATTATAATATTCTGGAAAGAATACATAAAAGGAGTTAAATTATGGCGGCAGAAACGCTGTTATTGGATGGCAGAACGCAATCGCTGATCGAAAATTATGTTCCGGAAGGAGAAATATTAGAAGGATTGGTCAGTTTTTTTTCGGTCTTTGCGGATCAGACGCGGCTGCGCATTTTATCGGCGCTGGCGATCACGGAATTATGTGTTACGGATATTTCGCTGGTACTGGAACTGAATCAGACAACTGTTTCGCATCAGTTACGGTTTCTGAAAAATATCGGAATTGTTAAAAGCAGTCGGGTTGGCAAGGTAATTTTTTACAGTTTAAGCAACGATACCGTAAACGATGTATTGTTGAAAGGTGTCGAATTTTTGGGGTATTGAAAAAAGAGCAACAAGCAAGTTGCTCTTTTTTATTGCAAATTTCAGCTCATTATTGTATAATAGGCAGGGAGTTGCAAAACTGCTATGAATGAGATTCAGGAGAAGTTAAAATTATTGCCCGATAAGCCGGGTGTATATATAATGCTCGATAAGGATAAAAACGTCATTTATGTCGGAAAGGCGCGTATCCTTAAAAATCGGGTCAGACAATACTTTCATGCAACGCTCAAGACAGAAAAAGTTGCGGCAATGGTCGCTAATATTTCGGATTTTTACTATATTATTACAAAATCAGAAATAGATGCGCTTTCTCTTGAAAACAACCTGATCAAAAAGTATAAGCCGAAATATAATATTCTTCTGAAAGACGATAAGACATACCCGTATATCAAAGTGTCTGTTTCGGATCGTTATCCGAATTTTACGATTTCACGGAAACTTAAAAAGGGGAGCAAATATTTCGGGCCGTATATGGGCGGCGTTCGGGTAAAAGATGTTCTGGAAATAGTCAATACGGCTTTCGGTGTACGTGTATGCACGGTATCCATTACGGATAAACCGAAAAAACCCTGTTTAAATTACCATATTCACCGTTGCCCGGCGCCATGTGCACATCTGATCACGGAAGAGGAATACAATGAACGGGTAAAAGCAGCAATGCGCTTTTTGGACGGAGATGATTCCGGAGTGGAACAACTGCTGAAGGACAAAATGACGTATTTTGCGGAGAATGAAGAATTTGAGTTGGCGTTGGATTGCCGTACAAAACTTGAGATGCTCTCGAAGATCGCTTTAAAGCGGATCACTGCTTTGAATCGGGACATAAACGCAGATGTGATCGCTTATGTGAGCAACAATCTGTATTCTGCGATCAATATTTTAATCACGCGCCGCGGCATCATGCAGGGAGCCAGTACGTTTGCCGTGGAGAATGCCTCGACCGACGCGGAGGCTTTAACGTCGTTTATTTCTCAGTATTATTCTGCGCACGAGATCCCGGATGAGATCATCGTACAGGAATTTTGCGAGGCGCCGTTGCTGGAAGAGTTTTTTCGTGCGACGTATGGTAAAAGTGTAAACGTATTGATCCCGAAGCAGG
>CATYEP010000156.1 GCA_958405585.1 uncultured Eubacteriales bacterium | reverse complement strand
ACAAGGTATCCGCTACGGAAGATTCCATCATCGTGGACGGAAAAGAGATCAAAATTTACGCTGAAAAAGATGCGAAGGATCTGCCTTGGGGCAAGATCGGCGTAGACGTGGTTCTCGAATGCACGGGCTTCTATTGCAGCAAGGCGAAGAGCCAGGCGCACATTGACGCGGGCGCGAAGAAAGTTGTTATTTCCGCACCTGCAGGCAACGATCTGCCTACGATCGTTTACAGCGTAAACGAAAAGACGCTGAAAGCATCGGATACGATCATTTCGGCTGCATCCTGCACGACGAACTGCCTGGCGCCTATGGCAAATACGCTCAACAAATTTGCGAAGATCAAGAAAGGTTACATGACGACCATCCACGCTTATACGGGCGACCAGATGACGTTGGACGGGCCTCATCGTAAAGGCGACCTGCGCCGTGCGCGTGCAGCAGCTGTGAACATTGTTCCGAACAGCACGGGCGCTGCAAAAGCGATCGGCTTGGTTATCCCTGAACTCAACGGCGTTTTGGACGGATGCGCACAGCGTGTTCCTGTTCCCACGGGTTCCCTGACGCAGCTCGTTGCGATCGTAGAAGGGGAAGTCGATAAAGACGGCGTGAATGCGGCTATGAAAGCAGCTGCTTCCGATTCTTTCGGCTATACGGAAGATGAAATCGTATCTTCGGATATCGTAGGCATCACCTATGGCTCGCTGTTTGACGGCACGCAGACGAAGTGCATGCCCATGGGAGACGGCACGACGCTCGTGAAAGTTGTTTCCTGGTACGATAATGAAAACTCTTACACTAGCCAGATGGTACGTACCATTAAATATTTCGCTGAACTGAAGTAATTCAAAATGATATTTAAAAATGTCTGACGGTACAGATTTTTCTGTCACGTCAGACATTTTTTTATCAAAATTCAGAGCAAGTGCGGGCAAAACCATGTTTTGCCCGCACTTGCTTTTTTGGGGGAGGACGGCCGCCTCAGAGTCGGTCATGAAAAGATTGTGATAGCCGAAAGCATTATTTGCTCGTTTTTGGGGAGGTACTGGCGTTGTCCTTTGTGTGACAGTAAAAGATGTCTATGATCGGGTTTGTATTTTTTCAAAAAGGTATTGACGTCATCGTAGAATATTATAAATATACGGGCAGTACGGAATATCTTGCGGAAAAGTTGGACGATTGCTGCCGCGCATTTCGGTTTTATTTAACGTACTGCAGGGGGTATTTTTGATAATTCCATCTCTACGGTATAAGGGGAGTAGCAAATTTTAACCTTTGTATTGACAAAGTACAGGGTTTGAGCTATAATAAATTTGTAAAAGTAATATTTGTCTGAAAAACGTTCGGAAAACTGTCTTTGTGGAGAGAAAAAGTTACCAGAACAAATAAATTTATAAGGCAATTTTTTTATTTAATAAGTTACGCGCGTAAATAATTTAAACACATTGACGTAAATCTTGCGGACGATGTTATAAATTCAGAGCGGAGGGGAGAAATGAAAAACCACATATCAGAAGACTTATTTTTGTTACAGGATGAGCGAGGAAAGATTGTCTGTACGGATTTGGCAGGAGCGGACGTACCGATTTTGGCGGATTACGCTGAAATGCCTTTTGAAATTGATTTTGACCTTTATGATAAGGGAGAATGTATACATGGAAACGAAGATAACTTTATTTTACAGAAAGAAGAAACAAGAGAGAAAGAAATTTGGATGAAATTTCGTCATTTTGAGAGAGAAATTAATGTCATTGTGGTACGTTACATCGATAAAGGTGTTATAGAACAGAGGTGTCGCGCGGAGAATCATACGGAGGGAGAGCTGTGTTTGAAAAAACTACACAATAAATTCGGAGGGATCGCGTGCGAATGTATTTATGGAGAATTCGAATATCTGAAACGCATCGAGATAGGTGTCGTGCGTGGCGAGTGGTGCGGGGAAGGACAATTTTGCTGGGTAAATGTTAAACAACTCGGGCTTTTTCGGGCAGCCGGCCATAATACGCGCTGTACGGGAGATATCTCCAGTGTTGCGGCATATACGACGCGTAAATATGCGCCTTCTGTTTTTTTTCGGGATAAAATAAGCGGTAAAACATGGGCGGTGCAGCATTTGCCGGACGGGCCTTACTGTCTGAGTATCGGACTGACGGACAAAGAGCGAACCCCTGGGAGTATTTATAACATAAGTTGCGGGGCAGGTACAAGCGACAAACATGGATTCCGTATTTATCTGGAAGAAGGAAAGCAATACGAATGTAGTAAAACTTTACTTACGTGTGCCGAAAATTTTGACGAAGCTGTTAAAAAATTGACTTTTTTTCGAAGAGAGAGGCTGAAAAAATTTTCACGCGCACCGATCATGTTTAATGATTATATGAATTGTCTTTGGACGCATCTTGACGAAAAAAATTGCTTGGCGTTAATAGAGGTTGCAGCACAAGCGGGAGCGGAAGGGTATTGTTTTGATGATGGTTGGTACCGTGGAAAAGACGAGCACGGATTGACGGGGTTGGGTGACTGGATTCCATGCGATGGGCGGTTCGGCGGGCATACATTCCGCGGAATGATAAATGAAATATGTAACAGGGGTTTGATTGCAGGGGTATGGACGGAATTGGAGGTGTGCAGTGCTCAATCACAAGCAGCTCTTCTTCCGGATGATTATTTCTTAAAAAACGAGGGGCGGAGAATTTATCGATGCGGCCGTTATTATTTTGATCTGCGCAAAGAAGAAGTTCGGCAATATTTGATAGAGAAAGTTCGTGCTTTGTATGATATTGGGATACGTTACATTAAAAATGATTATAATGGACATCCGGGGTGTGGCATAGATTCAAAACAAATGTCTTCCTATGCAGGCTTGGAGGATCATTGCAGGGCAGTAGGCATGTTTTATGCTTCTTTAAGGGAATGTTTTCCTGATTTGTATCTGGAAAACTGTGCTTCGGGAGCAATGCGCGCAGACAGCAACATCATGCAGAATTTCAACACGCAAAGTGTTTCTGATTGTGAAGAGTACGTAAAGATGCCTTCCATTCTCAGCGGAATGCAACTGAGTCTTTTACCGGAGCAGATCTCGGTATGGGTATATCCATATCCGCAGTTATTCTGGGATATGGGGGACGATTCGTATTTTACGGAGGAATACGTCGCCTCAATGGGGGATGGTGAACAGACAATTTATAATTTTATCAGCGGTATGATGGGAAATATTCTTCTGTCCGGCAGGATCGATCGAGCCGATGCTAAAAATTTTACACTGATAAGCGAGGGGGTCAAACTGTGTAAAAAATGGCGATTGTTTGTTGATCGATCTTATCCTGTTTTTCCTTTGGGTTTTGCCGAATTGACTGATCCTGCTTCTTTCATGTCGCACGGTTTGCGTTGCGGCAATAAAATGCTGTTAGCTGTTTGGCGTAGAGACACGGAAGAGGACTCGGTGAATATTCCGCTGCCAGGTATTGTTTCGGCAAAAGAAATTTTCCCCTGCAGAAATTTCAAGTATTTGCTTGGGAAGGACTGTCTGACTGTTTTCTTTGAACAAAAAAATCAAGCGGTTCTTTTTGAATCGGATTTTTCTTGATCTTTCAAAAATTTTAGTATTTGCATAGATATGTGTTTGTGTGACGCATTGTTTCCGAGCTTAAGAGCTTTGCGAATTTTGCCATCAGCGGCGATAGGGTATGGATTTGATTTTGACTTTCTAAACTTTTTTGTATATTTACCGTCGGTGTTCTGTCGGGCCTTTCTTTGTTTTGCAATTTTACTGCTGTTTTGCTTTTTGTGTTACTGAAAATAATTTTCTTAAAAAATTAAAAATCTCCTATTATACGGGCGGCGGTGCCGGATTGATCAGTTCATTGGATGATTACTGCAAGTTCAGTACTGAGCTTTTGTTTGCATTGCGAGGAAAGGGCAGGATTTTGAGCAAAGAAAGCGCTGATGAGATCAGACGTCCGCGTTTTGATACAAGTATACCGGGGATTTTTGACTTCTTTAATTGGGGATACGGTGTGCGTGTGGTCGGGGCAAAAAATGATATTCAAGCCCTTACGCCCGGTTCGTTCGGGTGGAGCGGCGCTTACGGAACTCATTTTTGGGTCGATCCCGTGCGTGGAATTACGGCAGTGTATATGCACAATTCTGATACGTACGGAGGTGCGGGTGCTCCGCATACACAGGCGTTGGAAAGATTGGTTATGCAGGCAATCGGATAAGTTCGATATGAATAGAGAAAAGCCGTACAGACTATAAAAAATGATTAAAACTCTTTTTTGCGGGACAATAGGGGAAATGTGTCATAATTGTCCGGTATGCGAAGTACCTCCTAAAATATAATAAGAATAAAAGTGTATGGGCGATTGTGGCTCATACACTTTTTATTATCAAGTAAAAACCACCGGCTATGCCGGTGGATAAGAGGAAAACGACAAAGGCTTTAGCAGC
>CATYEP010000155.1 GCA_958405585.1 uncultured Eubacteriales bacterium | reverse complement strand
TGGTATTCCCGCCGTTACTTCAAAGTGGGAGAACAGGTCAAATTCTTCCGGATAGGCTGGCTTAAAATACTTAGGGAAATCTTTTTCAATCTCTATTTTCATCACAATACCTCTCGTAAATTTTAGATTTGCGGTTCAGATGTGGATTTGGAAATCCCCATAATTGAATACGCCATTTCCTTGTTTTAGCTTTCCTTCATCTGATAAGCTATGAAAAGCATCTTCAATCTTGTTGATTATATCGACTGGAATAGATAGCTGATGGTGTCCAGGTAAAATCCGGCTTATCTCCAAAGATTGAATTTTCCGCAAAGACTGCCAAAACAGCTGTGGATCTGTGGATGGATAAAAAGCGTCAAGACAACCACTATATACCAAATCACCAGAATATAGATATTCACGTTCTGGCTCATAAAAACAGCAGTGCCCGGGAGAATGCCCAGGTGTATGTATAACGGTGATCATCCGATTTCCCAATGTCAGGCAGTCTCCATCGTGTAAAATCTGCTGTGGTATTCCTTTAAAAATCTGGTAATCATCAAGTATGAAATCCTCTGGAAAATCGCAGGGCTGGCATATCAAATTGTGCTTTACCACTTGGAGCGGAATTGGAAAACGAACCGACAACCAGTCCTTTTCCGCTTCATGGACAGCAATGTTTTCAAAATATTTATGGCCGCCGATGTGATCCCAATGGACATGAGTTGTTACTACCATAACTGGAAGTGAAGTCAAGTGGTCAACAATATTTCTGATATTAGAAATTCCCAAGCCCGTATCAATGAGAATAGCACTTTCCGTTCCGAGTAATAGATAACAGTGCGTTTCTTCCCAGTGCCTATATTCACTTATTGCAAATGTGTCATTGTCAATTTCTTCTACCGCAAACCAACTATCCATATGATATTACCGCCTCTACAATTCTACTTTATTATATCAAATTTCATCACAACAATCAAGCAACGCATGTCTGAAACAAGGGACACATTCAACAAATTTGCCCGTTTACTGTTGTGATAAGCCTTCATCTCGATGCGGCAAGTTTTAAGTGCATTTTTACCCGCCTTCGACAAAAAATGCGGCTACTCAAATTGACCTTCGAAAAAGCCATTTGCAACCGTGGCGTGTGCTTGTCGCGACGGCGCTGATGCGCCGCCGCGACAAGCACGCCACGAAAACAAACAACGCGGAAAACCAAACCGAAAGGCGCGGCGGAGCGGAGCCGTCCCCGCTAAACCGCTCGGGGATCGGCTGCCGCTTTTCCGCCGTGCGATCCTTTCTCTTGAGTGGTTTTGCCGTTCCGTTTACCTCTTGAATTTTGCCTCTTTCGGCAGGCTTAGGTTAGCATAGTCCTCGCGCAAGTCAACGGTCGCAAAATCGTCACTGAAAACACCCATAGAAACCATTCGAGAGTCTGGTAAGGTAAGTTCCCTTGCTCGGCTCTTTTTTCGCACATAAGCCGTTCTGCGAGCCTTTAACGCAACGATTTTGTCTTTGTTCCGTTGACTTCCGCAGACCGACAGGGAATTTGCTTTCTTTTTACCGTCCTATGCACCTCCGCCTGTTGCCCGAAAAGGCAAATCCAATTCAAGAGGTGAAAGAAAATGGAACAAAAGAAAGTAACAAGAGATTTCAAAGTCCTTACGGAGCAAATATCTCCGGACAATGTAGCGGTAATGGCGGAACTCATAGCCATGCGCGAGACCAAAGCGCTCATGGGATATTATGGGTATTACGCGGAAAAAGCGCATAAAAACCTTTGCAGGGACATCTTCGGCAAACACGAGCCCGGATATATCTTTTCGGACAGTTACGACTTCGTCCAAAGCGTGGCGTTATTCTTATGCGATCACTTCGGAAAGTATCTGGACGACGTCCTGTATATCTCCAAAAAAGGCAAGCCGAGAACGATAAAAATAGAATGCTATCGCATTATCGCGAGAATGTTGGCGAGAGACCACAGAGCCTTTTGCAGATGTCAATGCTTTGAATTCACGAAAGAAGAACCGGAACTCATATATGAACAGCCGGCAGACGAAGAACAAGACGACTCACGCGCAGACGAGATCGCGGCATCCCTTAACCTTACGGAAAACATGAGTCTTGCGCTCGATTATCGCATGTCGGGTTTGAGCTATCCTGAGATAGCGAAACTGCTTTCAAGGGCGGTAAGCACGGTATACGAATACTTCGAGAAAATGCGCGCGAGGTATTCCGCCATATACGGATAACAGCGAAAAAGCCCCATGTTCTCTATATACATAACTTTTTCAAAAATCTTTTCAAATAGGAAAATAGCCTTCCTATTTGACGGGTACCATGTGGAAAAACAAACGAAAAACTTTTTCAAAGTGGCAAGAAACCTTGCCTCTTTGGAGTGTACCCTCTCCACGAAAGGAGAAAGCGAGGGTCAACCTGTCGGAAATTCCGACAAGTACAACCTATCCGCAAAAGGAGGAAACAGCCATGCAAAAATCGCTTAAATATCTGCCTTGCACGGGCTTCATATAGGCAAAGCGATAATCTAACAAACAACCGCAACAAAGAATGAGAAACGAATAAGAACCGGTGCGCTCTTATTCCGACAGCAAGACTGCGTTTTTCATTCCCGACAAAGCAATTTGAAAGGAGTTAAAAATGCAATCGAACTGTTCGAGAAAAGAAAGGATAACCGTCCGTGAGGAACTCATAGACGGCAAAAGATATATCGTTGTCAGTCATTATGCAGGCAAGAAGGATTTCAAAAAAATCATCTGCGATCACGCTTTCAGACAAACGCTTGCAGAAACGGATCACCCGACAGACTGACCGCACGGCGGCTTGATGTTTTGTGTGTTTTGCCGTATAATAAAAGCACACCGAATAAAAAGCCGCTTCGATTCAGAGGAGTAAAAGAAATGACATCGAAGCAAAACAACAAAGGCTACATCGTCGGCATGTATGTAAGACTTTCCCGCGACGACGAACGCACGGGCGAATCGCTGTCCATCGAGAACCAGAAGGCGATCCTGAACGAATACATAGAAAAGCAAGGCTTCACGCTCTACGATATCTATGTGGACGACGGCATTTCGGGAACGACATTCGACCGTCCCGGCGTAAAACGGCTCTTGGACGATGCCAAGCAAGGCGTCATCAATACCGTGCTTGTAAAGGACATGAGCCGCTTCGGCAGGAACTACATTATGGTCGGACAGTATCTCGATTATGTGTTCCCCGCTTTCGGCATCCGGTTTATCGCCTTATCAGATAACATCGACACCGAGAACAAAGACACCGCCGCCATGGATATGATGCCCATCACAAACGTATTCAATGAATGGTGGGCTGCCGCTACGAGCAAGAAACTGCGCGCCGTGCGCATCCAAAACGCCAAGAAAGGTAAAAACGGAATGTCTCACGCTCCATACGGTTACACGCTCGGAACGGACGAGAAACGCACGTTGCAAGTAAACGAAGAAGTCGCGCCGGTCGTAAGGCGGATATTTGAAATGCGGGCGCAAGGATTGACGCCGAGAAAGATCGCGGATGTCCTGAACGCCGAAAAGGTCTTGACGCCAAACGATTACAGGCTGTCAAAAACGGGCGTTACGACCGTACCCGCTTCGCTGCACCTATGGAACACTTCCGTTCTCCGCACGCTCTTGGATAATCCGGCTTATATTGGTACTCTGGCACAGCACAGGACTACCACCGTTTCCTACAAGAATCATAAGTGGCAACGGCGGCCGAAAGAAGATTGGATCGTCATCGAAAACGCGCATGAGCCGATAATTTCCAAAGAGTTATGGGACAGAGTGAAGGAGGTAGAGTCTTCTGTCAGTCACGGCAAACATACGAAACGCGGCTATATGCATCCGCTTTCGGGGTTACTGTACTGCGCAGACTGCGGAGCAAAAATGCGGTTGGGTTGGAATATGCCGAAAGACATTCCCTATTTCAACTTCAACTGCGGAACACGTTCGCGCTGCGGCTCGTCTGCCTGCTTCAGTCATTTCATCACCGTTCCGGTATTAGAGAAGATCGTCTTGAACGATGTGAGAGACAAAGCGCAAAAAATCGTTGCCGACGAACGGGAATTCAAGCGGAAGTTTCTGGAACATACCGCAAGGCTCGCGGACAAAAGCCAAGCCGACGTCAAAAGAGAACTCAAGCGAACGGAACGGCGCGTTGCAGAACTCGATAAGCTCATAAGCGCGGCGTTCGAAGAAAAGGTCGCAGGCAAGATCCCCGAAAAGGTGTGCTTGCAGTTGATCGACAAGTACACCGCCGAGCAAACGGAACTGAAAGAACGGATTTCTTATCTTGCGCAAGGACTTGAAGAAAAGCAGCGAGCAGTAACCGACGTGGACGAGTTTATACGGCGAATGAAAAAACACATCAATGCCCCCGAACTGACAAGAGAACTCTGTCTGGAACTATTCGAGAAACTTGTCATTGGCGGCAAAGAAACAGTCACGGGCAAACCGCAAGAAGT
>CATYEP010000154.1 GCA_958405585.1 uncultured Eubacteriales bacterium | reverse complement strand
CAGATGAAACCCGACCCCGCTTCCGCCTACACAGAAAAATTTTGCGTCACACAAAGTCGGATCCTGCGTCGCCGTAAACCCGAATATCGATTCATACTGATTGATGAATGCGCCTGTGATCGAGGCATTTACCACAACAGAAAAACCTTCACTCACTTTCCCTTTCAAAGGATTCGAAACAGAATAGGCAGCCATATTTCCGTTTGCGAAAATTCCGCCCGTGATCGTAAGCCCTGCCCCCGTTTCGAGCACAACCGAAGAATTCCCCTTGCTGACCGCTTTCCATTCACCCGCATCAAAAGCAGCCGACGTAAAATCGTACGATGCCGTCGGAACGACCGCCCCTGTTGTTGCACTGAGCCCCTCATATTCAACCCGATCCGTCATGCTCTCCGCATCCTGACGTGCGCAAGATGCCAGCATCGCACCAGGCAAAACCAAAAGCAACGCCAATGCCGCCGCCGCGATTCTAATGGGTATTCGCCTTAACTTCATTCCACTTTCCCTCCTGTTTTATTTTTTAGAAACCGAATCCTGTCGGATACTTTCAATCCAGAACAAAAACCGTAACACTGTTTTTATCCAGTTTATAATCGAACCAATCGCCGCCGATCTTCAAATTCGTTTCTACCGGCACGATGTTATGTTTCGCGCCCTCATCCGTTCCGATTTCATTGATCACGTTTTCGTCCTCATCCGACAGCGTGATCACTTTCGCGGATGTCTTTTTGTTGAAGTTCTTCAGTTCCACATGCAAATCCTGCTCTATTCCGCTCGCATTGACGACTTTCAGCCAAATCTTTTCTCCGTCCGTCGTCGCTGATTGGAATACCCGCTCATTTACACGCCATACATTTTTTTCAAACAGAAAATTCCATTCCCCGTCTTTGCAGAAATATGCGCTCATCTTTTTTCCGCCGTAAACAATCTTTAATGTATTCTTTTCCGGTGCAAATCCTACAAATTTATCTTTTCCCATCAGTTCGCAGACTGTTCTGATAAAATCAACACGTTTGTCAAATGAAACATCATACCCTTTATGATTCTTTCCGTACTGGCAGCTCATGGAAAAGGCATTGCAATCCATTGTCCCGCGATCTTCCACACCGCGTACCCCGACACCCACGATAAAGCTCTGCTCACCTTTGATCCTGCGCATATCAACTTCTACTTCGCACTCAGAATAATTCCCGTCCAGCCAGAATCCGTTGAATGCATCCGCCTCATCGATGATGAGCTCGCCATCCGCGATCCTTCCGCCCGCAGCGCGCGGAAATGCCGTCCAACCTCCCATACCGTCTTTAAAATTATGCCTGTATAAAAGCTTCCCATCCTCTATCGCTCTGATTCGCACTTCCCGTACCGCAACCTGCGTCGCGTGTGCGCCGATCAAGATGCCGCCCGCATTATCCTCGTCCGTTTCGCATACATCGTTCAATATAAATTTACCCGTATTCCCCGCAAACATCTGCTGAACATAATAATTCGGCGTACGCATAATATCGCGCGGATTAAACCAAATCAGATCGGGCGTCCACTTATAATTGGCTGTCGACGCAAAAAGCGGCGCATAACATGTCAGTTTTACCACGTCGCTGTTCCTTTCGCATCCCGTCAAAAAGGCTGCTTCCGCAATCGCCGAACGCAGATTATTCTCCCCGTTCAAACGCCCGCGACCGTCGCTCATTGTGTGCATCGCATATTCACCCATGAACACTTTCGCACCGTTTCGGTCATAACAATCATACCTCTTTGTATTGTCAATAAACCATTGGTAAGAATTGTAAACGTGCTCGTCTACGATCATATCCCGATATTTTTCATTGATAATTTTCCAGTTATCGTTCGAATCCTGCGGACGAATGTCCACGCCTGCCGTCGTTATCACAGTTATTCCGAATTTTTTCAATAGATCCGTCTGCTTTCCAGCATATTCGTATTGACGAAGTCCCATCAGACACGCCGCAAAGTTTTCAAAATACTCTCTGCCCCAGTTCTCGTTCCCGATTCCGACATACTCCAATGAAAAAGGTTCCGGATGCCCCATCTCGGCACGCACCCCTGCCCAATATGCCTCCTCGTTGTCTTCACTTTCCGTACTTCCTTTTGCAAAAAACAACAGATCTGCCACATTGTCGATAACTTCTTCTTTGAACATCTTCGTTCCCGGCATGATCCTGCGATATCCTTCCCCACGCTGCTCGCCCACACGGATTTGGCAAAGCAAACCGCAATGAACGACCGGCAATGGAGCCATTTTCAGATCTTCGCACAAACAAAAATATTCATAAAAACCGATCCCGTACGACTGCATGTATCCCCATGTGTTCGCGATCTGCCGACGCTTTTCCAACGGCCCGACCGTTCCCCGCCAACGATACTGATTTTCGAATACCTCATCGCCCTCCACGACGCAGCCGCCCGGAAACCGCAAAAACGACGGATGACATTCCTTCAAAACCTGCACGATCCGCGTCGAAAGCTTCCCGTTCCTGTATTTTTCCACGTCACCCCAAACATCTTCCGGCAAAAGCGAAACATAATCCACACCGATCCTGCCTCGTCCACGAAACAAGATCACCAGCCTGCCCATTTCCGTTTTTGCCGCTTTCACCGAACAGCAAACCTTTTTCCACGTTCCGTCATCCCCCGAAAGAACGATCTCCGATTTTGTCGTCAACTCTCCGCGCGCGCCGCGCAAATAAACCTCCGCCGTACCTTCAAATTCCAAAGGTTTTACCCACATACTGAAATGGTATGTCTTGCCTTCGTCCAGCGCCATGCCGTAATTATTCCAGCCGCCAACCGCATATCCCGGATTTTCCAAACGGTAAAACCCTCCGACACACAGCATAAGGTACGATGGATTCGTAGGAGCAATCCCGCCTTCTGTACTGATATAGTGCGGCCCTGCCCCCGAAATATCCCAATATTTATCCTTCATCTGCCTTAATTCCACCGGCACCGTACAGTTGTGCGCATCGTAGGCAAGATATTCAAACTCAAAAGAATTATTGATCACCATTTCCGCATTCAGACCGCCGTCCGCCGCCTGATTAATGTCCTCAAAAAATAATCCGTATAAATGATCGCTGACCTTGATCCCTTGCTTTTTCTTGTCCAATGTATACCGAATCATACACACTTGCTCCCTTTCTTTATTAGCCCAATTCTATCATACAAATCTGATCAAGTCAATGATGATTTGAAAATTATTTTAATGTTTTTTGCGTTTTTTTTACTTTTTTTGAGCGAAACGATAACCTATTTATGTAAATTTATGCAAAAAAGGACAAAACTTAATCAGTTTCGTCCTTTTTTTGAGAATTTTACAGAAATTTAGCTATAAAATATTTATCCTGTTATATTTTTTTGAGGATCCCGTTGTCCATAAGCAGCCGAGTCTCCGCAGCCGAAGCCAGTCCGGAACGAAAAGCTGTCGCACAGCCGGCAGCCACACCCAACTCCAATGCCTGTCTGTCACTCGCTCCGTTTTCCTTTGCGGCAAGAAAAGCAGCCAACAGAGCATCTCCTGCCCCAACTGTATCTTTGACACGCCCGTAATAGGACGCCACCCTTTCTTTTACTCCATGCTCCGACATAAAAACAGCGCCGTCTTCACCCAAACTTACAATCACATTTCTCGCCCCCATCTGCAACAGATCTTCTGCCAATTCGTACGTCTGAGAACAGTTTTCGATCGTAACCCCGAAAAGCTCGCCCAACTCTTCCCTGTTCGGCTTTACAAGCCAAGGTCTGTACTTTAAAATGTCTTTCAACAGCCGTCCCGCCGTATCCGCTACGATACGCAGATCTTTCCCCTGTAACGACTTCAATATATAGGAATAACTGTCTTGCGGAAGCGACGAAGGAATACTGCCTGCCAATACGACGACCGATTTCTCCGGTACCTGCTCCAGCTTTTCAACCAACCGATCCAGATCTTTTTGCGAAACTTCCGGACCTGCGCCGTTGATATCCGTCTCCGCTTGCTTTTCGCGCACTTTAACATTGATGCGAGTCATCCCTCTTACCCGCAAAAAATCATTGGAGATTTTGTTCTGATCCAGAAGCATACATAACATTTCCCCAGTATGCCCGCCGACAAAACCCAATGCCGTTGTCTCCACCCCAAAGCTATGCAATACCGAAGATACATTGATCCCTTTGCCGCCCGCATGAAGTTCTTCCCGCTCCGACCTGTTTATCTCGCCATGACGGATCTGTTCCGTGTAAATCCTGTAATCAAGTGCAGGATTTATCGTAACGGTATAAATCATTTCACAGTCTCCCCCTCCGCATCCAGGATTCCCTGTTCTTTCAGATACTCTTCCAGTATCCCGGCCGCATCCGCACATAATTGCGAACAAGGACGTTTTTTATAATACTCCTCCGTCCTCTCCTCCGCGCGAGGTGAACAATCACTCGTCACCCCAGATAAAAGTTCGCGGCAAATGATCGAACCGTTCATCTGTCGAAACCGTGATGCCAATTC
>CATYEP010000153.1 GCA_958405585.1 uncultured Eubacteriales bacterium | reverse complement strand
AACGACATGTTTGAAGCAGCAAAGATCGATGGCGCGGGGGAATTTAATTGTTATTTCAGAATTGCGTTGCCGATCTGCATGCCGATCATGGGAACGCTGGCCATCATGACACTGGTCAATATTTGGAACGATTATCTGTGGCCGATGACGGTCATGAAGGAACGGCTGACAATTGCGGCAGCGTTGGTAAAGGAATATACCTCGGAGCATTCTTCCAATCAGACGATGCAGTTTGCGGGATATCTTGTGTCGGCTATCCCTCTGATAGTTTTGTTCATTGTTGCAAATAAATATTATATCGAAGGACTGATCGGCAGTTCGATCAAACTGTAAGACGAGACAATGGAGCGATATGAAATAAGTATGAAAAACATTATAATTGATACTGATATCGGTGATGATTTTGATGACGCATTTGCCTTGGCGCTTGCCATGCAAATGCCTGAAGTGAATATTTTAGGTGTGGTAACTGTATTTAAAAACGTAGAACAGCGCTGTAAAATGGCGCGTATGATGTTGGATCTGGGCGGTTTTGCACAAACGGAAGTATGCAAAGGTTTTTCAAAGCCGCTCAAGCAAAGGGAAATGTTTCATAAGCCCATTGATTTTTCCGAGAAACTTTGGTCATACGTTGATGATTGCGATACATACGGCGGTGATTTCCGCGATGGCTTTGAGTTTTATACGCAGACACTGGAAAAGTCGTTAGAACCTGTTACGATTATTACTTTGGGCGCGATGACAAATGTAGCGTATCTGTTGCGTGAGCGGCCGGATCTTATGAATAAAATTGAAAAGATCGTAGTGATGGGTGGCGCTTACGATATAAATTACTCGGAATATAACTTCTCATGTGATCCGGAAGCTGCGCAAATCGTGATCGAATCTCCCGTTCCGAAGTTGCTGATCGGACTGGATGTTACTTTTAAATGCTATTTAAACCGCAAAGATCAGGCTGTCTTGAAGAATATCGGGCATCCGGTTACGGATGTTCTTACAAAAATGCTTGGCGGAGATAAAGATGCGGTATATTTGCACGATCCGCTGGCTGTATATACTGCAGTGCATGAAGATTTTGTAAAATGGCGCCGCGAGAAAGTTGTGATCGAAACCACCGGCAGTTATACTCGTGGCGTTGTAGTGAAGATGTGTAATTGCAACTGGCACGCTACTGCGGATGAAACAAACTGTGATTATGCTTTTGAAGTGGACGGCAGAGCTTTTATAGACAGGTATATGGAGCGGATCAGCCGTTATACGGCGCTGAATGCCTGCGAGCAAAAAAATTGGTTGGGGAGAACAGCAGATGAAATTTAAATGCAGATTTCTGGCAATCTGTTGTGTGCTTTTTCTTAGTATCGGGCTGTGCGGATTATTGCCTGTTATTGCCGAAGAGCAGGAAGACTGGGCTGTTATCGAGCAAGGAAAAGCGGTCAGCGGTGCTGGAATTTATGCGGAAGAGATAGCGGTCGGGCGCATCGACATAACAGTCAGTTTACAGAATTTTGCTGAGGGAGAAACGGTTCTTATCGGGCTTTTAAGAAGTGAAGGTGTTTTGCCGGATCTGGAAAATAAAGAGCGCGGACTTGTATTCGGCATTATGCAGCAGCAAGCAGGGTATGCTTTGACCGTGTATTCCGTTACGGCAGCAAAGAGTACCGTGCTTTTGGATGGCTATTCTCTGGAAGATGGGGCGATTTCATTTTCGTTAGTGCGCAATTATGAGAACAAGTATAAATTATATGTAAATGGTTCGCGTTTGGTTGCGGATTATCGGGATTTATTGGCTGATACACGTGCAAACGATTTTGCACTTGTGAATAAAACCCACCTTGCGTTTGTGTCGGAAAGCAGCGGAAGTCTTATTTTCGAAGAGATTTCTTCTTCAGCAGATGGCGAAAGTTCTTTTTCGTATGAATGGATGAAAAAAGATTCTGTCATTGCGTCTGCGCAAAACGGTGCAGGAGAATTTACGGATGAAGCGGCTTGTTTTTCCGTGTGGCAGAATGTTATGTATACGCAAGTAGTTCTGAATGCGGATTTTAAAGAAAACAGTTCCGTTTCTTTGGGATTTTCTGCATCCGCTTCGACGGTACTTACGCCGGAAGGCGGCGGCAAAGGATTTCTCTTGAATTTCTATGAGAAAAACGGGGGAATTTATCTGGATGTTTACGGTATAAACGGAGCGACGTCAAGGGCGGAATGTCTGCGATATTTTGTAGGGTCGGCAGGCACAGCGCAACTGCGTGTGGAGCTTAAGAAAAAAATGCCTGCAACGGGGTTTGGTTTGCTGGTAAACGGTACGCGGGTGCAGAGCGGAGTAGCCGATGTTTTTGAAGGTTATGTTAAAGAAGATGTCGGCAGATATATCGACGGCACCACAACGGGCACATATCTTTCCGTTTCTGTTTCGGGTACAACTGCTGAGGTGGAAGAGATTCTTTCGATGCCGTATGATCCTGAACCGATAGCAAACGATAAACCTGGATTGGTAAATGATTCCGCCTATGGAACGGCAAGTTCGGAATGGTCGGGAGATGTTAACGTTGACGCGCAGGGTATCATGACCAGTGCAGGAGGCGCAAGTCTGAAAGAATCTTTGGAACTGGAGTATGTGGCTTTTTGGCTTGGGTTTGAGTATCTTTCCGACGCCGCACAGGTATTGGACAGTTATGTGGCATTCGGGCTCAGCTCGCAGCCGGATGCGCAGTCAGTTCTTCCTGAAAGCGATAATGAAGCGAATTCTATTTTCTTTCTTCTCTCTGTGCGGAACGGGTTGCTCTATATTTCGGGTTATGCCCGCTATGAAAAAGATCTTACCAATATTCTCGGATGGACTGCATTGACCAATGTTTCGGCGGAAAGCGATCTCTTCATTGAATTTGTCTATTATGATTACGATTTGACGATGTATATAAACGGAGAAAGTCTGAAAACATCGTACGGATCCAATCCGTTGAACGATTATTATTCGCTGTATTTTGAAAACGATGAATATAAGACGAACCTGTGCTTTGCAAATTATTGTTATGCGGATGAAAACAAGCCGACATTGACAGCAGAAAATTGTGCTAAATATAGGGTATACGGCATTATGAATGATCTTCCCGATCGATATAAGGATGAAGGTCTTGCGTTGACAGAAGAAGAAGAGGTTACACCGGGAAAGATGAATGCGTGGTTGGGTATTGTTTTGCCGATAGCCTGCATGCTTGTGCTTGTGGTTGCTGCAGATGCCGTTGTATTTTTATTATTGCGCAAGAAAAAGATTGTAAGTGCAGCAGCAAAAGAAAATACGGCGCAATGCCATGAGAACAAAAACGGGGATGAATAAAAAATGAAAAGTACATGGAAAAAATTTTTGTCGATTTTTGTTGCGGCAATTTTATTGTTCGGAACATTGTCGGCAACGGCATGTAATTCGGGAAATGAGGAGAACAATACGATGAAATTCGTCGATAAGAGCAATCAAAATATTCAGTATGTGGTTTTTATGGTAACAAACGTTTATTATGAACGTTTGGAAAGTTATGTAAAAGAGATGGTCGAATTGCACGGAGAAATCGATCCGGAATCGGAGCGTATGTATGCTTTTGGTGTAGTCGGGCCGATGGCGATCACGCAATCGGTAGAAGAGATGCAGGCGGAAGTGAATTTTGTGTTCCAGCTTGAGGAAAAATACAACGTACATGTATTTTTCCAGATGGATGATTGCACAAACTATTCTACAGCATTTGGCGACGGTGCAACGATCGATGATGAGGGAAATAAATATTATAACGATCCGGAAATGTGTGAGTGGATCGCGTTCCCGCAGGAAGGAGAAGAATGGGGCGGCCAGTCTTACGGCGCTTTACCCAGATGGCATTGCGGATGGGGCGGAACTCCATATGCAACAGCAGGCGGTTTTCCCTGTTTCAATTCGGAAAAATATCTGAACTGGTTTTCTAATCAGGTGCAAGAAGGTTTTATTAAGCCGCTCCTTGAAAATTATTCGAGACTGCAGGAAGAAGGAAAAAGTTATTTATTTGCAGGAGTAAATACAGGCTGGGAAACGCAGATACCTGATTATTCTGAAAAATCCATTTTAAGCCCCGGAGGGTTGGATTCCTGCGAGGATTACGAAAGGACGCTTTACGGAATGCATGCTCTGTACAACCTCGGTTATAATGACCAGAAACTTAAAAAAGAAGCGGCCGAAAAGCATATGACTGTTTACGATTTAAAAAAAGAACTTCTTTACCAGGTCATTGCTGATTATATTGAATTTACCTGCAAAATGTTTTATGACGCAGGGATCGGAAGGCATAAGATTTTTTCGCATACGATTTCCCTTTCGTCGTCTATAGGGGCTTATGATACACAGGTTGTCCCTACCTGGGTAAGCATCAATGATTACTGTACGCCCGGTTGGACGATGAGTCCCGTTACATGTCAATATGATCTTACGGTTTTGGAAAAGGAGATCGCAGAGTACGCGCCCGGTCTGAATGCTTATTCAAATGCGGAGGGATATGCTCATTACG
>CATYEP010000152.1 GCA_958405585.1 uncultured Eubacteriales bacterium | reverse complement strand
TCGGAGGAGCACCGCGAGCATCGAGGTGACCAGCGATTTTCCAACGCCGCCCTTTCCGCTCACAACTCCGATCACTTTTTTGATCTTACTCAATTCGTGCGGCGCCTTTTTAAAATCGCGCTCCGAACATTCTTTCGAACAGCTTCCGCAATCGTGCGTACAATTTTCAGCCATCTTTGTTTACCTGCCTTTTCGTTTACAACAGATCTTTCGGATCATATTCCGCTTTTTTATAAACTTTTTCCGGTTTGTCCGTGATCTCTTCCTTAAACACGTCCTGCCACTCTTTCGCATTGAAATCTTCGATCGTGCATGTGACATAATGCTCCGAGCAACCCAGTTCTTTGGTCAGCGCTTTGACAAGCGCTTGCGAAAGTTTCTTTTTCTGCTCTTCCGTTCTGCCTTCCAGCATCTTTACCGATATGTGCGGCATACCTCTCTTCTCCTTTATTGGTTCAGACTCTTATAAAGATTATAATACAAACCGTGCGCTTTTAGCAACTGTTCATGGCTGCCTTCTTCCGCAATTCCTTTGTTTGCAATGAAAAGTATGCGGTCCGCATTCCGGATCGTGGAAAGCCTGTGCGCTACTATAAACGAAGTCCTGCCCTTCAGAATGATTTCCAGCGCCTGCTGGATCAGTTTTTCCGTGTCCGAAGAAATCGAACTCGTCGCTTCGTCGAGAATCACCACCGACGGATTTTTCACAATTATGCGCGCAAAACTGATCAACTGTTTCTCGCCCGCCGATAACCCCTCGCCGCGCTCCTGCAACATCTCGTTGTAACCGTTCGGCAAACGCTCTATACATGCGTCCGCAAAAATCGCTTTCGCCGCCGCAATACATTCTTCATCCGTCGCGTCAGGCTTGCCGTAGCGTATATTTTCCATGACCGTTCCCTTAAATATGAACGGATCCTGCATCAGCACGCCCACTTTGCTGCGCAATGATTTTAATCGTATTTTGCGCACATCCTCTCCGTCTATGCGTACGCTCCCTTCCTTTACATCATAAAAACGGGTCAAGAGATTGATCACGGTCGTCTTGCCCGCTCCCGTAGGCCCCACCAGCGCAATCCGTTCCCCGGGTTTGACATGCAGATCGAAATGCTCCAGAATATTTACGCCTTCATCATAACAAAATGTCACGTTATCAAAGTCGATCTGACCGCTTACTTTGTCCAGCTCCACACTGTCTTCACTGTCCGCAATGCTCACGGGCGCATCGATTGTTTCAAAAATGCGCTCCAGGTTCGCCGATACCTGCGCAAGATTCTGTATGATCGCCGAAAGCTGCGTCAAAGGCGTCGAAAACAATCCCATATAGTTCAAAAACGCCAGCACAACGCCCGTCGTAACTCCCATCACACCCTGCTGCATCAGAATAAAAGCGACTGCATACAACAACAATGTACCGAAATTCCAGAAAATACCGACAACCGGAGAGTTCAGCTCGTTCCTCGCCACGATCTTTTTCCACGTGTCCGAACAGTCTTTCTGCAAATCATGGTATACCTGTTCGTTAAAAACCGTGCGGTTATAATTCTGAATGATCTTTTCTCCCATGATCGATTCCAGTATGAATGCCGTACGGTTGGAATCTTTCGCACGATTGCGGCGGAACAGCTTACGGATCGCCTTGCGAATCAAAAACACTCCCAACGTCAGCGGCACGATCGCCGCATATATGACAAGCGTCAGGATCGGGCTCAAGACCAACATGAACACAGTAACTACTACGATCTTAACAATGTTCAAAACAAAATTCGTCAGATAGTTCGTGAAAAATTCCGAAAGCTCCGTTATGTAACCGGTCACTCGGACAACAATCTTCCCCGACGGACGATTGTCAAAATAATCAAACGGCAACGTCTGCAATTTGTAAAATATGTCTTTCCGTATGTCCGCTATGATCCCGTGCCCGACACGGCCTAGACTCCTTTGCTGAAAATATGTGATAATGATATCCGCAAATCCGCAAAGTATGAATCCAGCCACCGCCAGAAAAAATTTGCCGTATGTCCTGTACGCACTGTATTCGGGTATGACCGTATCCACGATGTATTTCAGAAGCAGCGGCGTAATCATCGACGAGACAACCGCCAGCAACATGATCACGATCACGAAAATAAACAGCTTTTTATGCGGCAACGCATACCGAAGCAGCCGCCGCAGATTCTTGATGTCTATTTTCTCTTGTTCGACTACTTCGTCCTGAAAATAGGTGTTTCTCTCTGCCATCGCTCAGCCCTCCCCGACCGCATCCAGCACGGCCTCGGATATGTCTGCATCGGAATTGTCTTCTTCCATCGACTGCATTTTGTAAATTTCCGCAAATCGCCCGTTCTTCTTCACCAGTTCGTCAAATGTTCCGCGCTCTATGATCTCCCCGTCCTGCATATACAGGATCTCGTCACAGTCCGCTACACTCGACACTCTGTGTGCCGCAATCAAAATCGTGCGATCAGGATAATTCTCTTTGATCGTCCGCATCAATTTCCGCTCCGTCGTCGCATCCAAAGCACTCGATGCGTCATCCAAAACCAGTACGGGCGCGTTCTTCAGCAATGCCCGCGCGATCGAGATCCTTTGCTTCTGACCGCCCGAAAGTCCAAGACCTTTCTCTCCGACGATCGTTTCAAAACCCTGCGGCAAAGAACGGATAAACCGCCCTGCCTGCGCTTGCTCCGCGACCCGCATCACCGTCTCCTTATCAATGTTCGGCGCGTAAAACGCTATGTTCGCATCGATCGTGTTCGAAAACAAAAATACATCCTGAAATACGTACGCAAACTCATTGCGAAGATCATCCAGTTCAAAATTGCGTATATCTTCTCCGTTGATTTCAATATCACCCGACATCACATCATAAATCCGTACAAGCGATTTGAGCAACACGCTCTTTCCGCTTCCCGTGCCGCCCATGATCCCGACCTTCTTCCCGAACGGAATGCTCAGCGATACGTTCTTCAAAAGCAGCTTCCCGTCTTCCATCACCGATACATTCTTCACTTCAATGTTCGGCACTGCCCCGATCTTATCCGGTTTATCCGGTTCGGGTATTTTTGTCTTGCGTTCCAGAAATTCCTTGATACGGCCGCCCGAAACAAGACTGTACTGCAACTGGTAACTTGCATTGCTGATCTGCGTCAGATAATCCATGATCCGCAGTACATACGTCACGCTTGCCGTCATGATACCGATCCCGAATTGCCCCCAAAATACCATCAGCGTCCCGATGACGATCGTCGTTATGTAAGCAAATTGTCGTATCGTATTGAAAATCATCCCGTACTTCGCCGATACGTCCACCTGATCGCAATACGCTTTCCGGAACTCTTCGTTCACACGGTCAAACTTGTTCTCCTCCAGATCTTCATTGGCAAACGAACGCACCAGCCGAACCGCATCAATATTTTCCTGTACCGTCAGGTTCATCTCCGCATTCCGCTTTCGGATCTGCGTCGATACACGCCGCGCCTCATGCATATATTTCATCAGCGCAAACAACAGCACCGGCGCCATTACCGCCGGCAATATCAGCATGTACGCACTGTTCATCGCCAGTATGATACATGTCACGATCAACACAAAAAAGCCGTCCCCTATCAATAACAGAACACGGCTGTACATTTCCTTAAACGTGATGATATCCGAAGACAACGTCGCCAAAAGATCCCCCGTATTGTACGATGCTACGGTGGAACTGTCCAGCTCTACAAGCTTTTTGTACGATATGTCCCGAAGTTCGTTTTCATACGCCAACCCGTTGTACTGGTATAATACGTTCCGCAAGTAGATCACTCCCTCCCGGATCACAACCAGCCCCCCGAATACACACACAAGCACAATGAACAATTCCTTACTTTCAGGCTCCCCGAACTTCAACAGAAAATCAAATATCCCGTCATTCGTCATCCCCTGAAAATTAAGAATATAATCCACAAACATCGCGCCGATCAATGGCAGAAGTATATCGATCGTAAGCCCGATAAACCCTATCAACTGACAAAATACCGCGCACGGAACATGCTTTTTCCAATACCGCCATCCGAATCGGAACACACTCATAACGGCTCCCTCACTCGTTGATTGTCTCTTTATTTTACCTATAATTTTTTATTTGTCAACGGTTTGTATACATTTTTTTATTTTATTTTTTTATTCAACTATATCAGCGTTTATGTCTATTAAAAAATTCATTTTTTGTCAAAACTTCATGTTTCTTGACATCCCGCCATATCTGCGCATTGCCCTGTTATTTGCGGCGATAACCCGTCCTGCTCCTGCCGCCGTCTCCGATTTTTATCCGAAGAGAACCTTTTCTCTCTGACCGATGCAGATCGGTACTTTGCACTGTATGCAATCTCTGCCGCAGATGATACAGCATAGGACAAAGCGCCCGACGGAGCAAAGTTTGCACCGTCGGGCGTTTAGAATCGGTTACGATCATACATTGATTCGATTACGACAATATATTGAACTGATTAAAATTCTGTTACGGAAATCCTTCCATTTCTTATTCGCCG
>CATYEP010000151.1 GCA_958405585.1 uncultured Eubacteriales bacterium | reverse complement strand
GGCGGGTATCAACCTCGCAGATTATGATAAAGGAACGATCGTCAATACGATGCGTCCCCCCATCAATAATACAGGTACGTTTATTGGGGAAGAGTATTTGGATGAGCTGAAACCGAAGGCGAAAGCGAATATTTCCATGTTTTTGGAAGATTATTCTCTGACGGTTCGCTATGAGGATGAAGATGGAAACAATATTCAAACCGCTCTGATCGAAAAGCATGGACTTGGCGATTCGTACGAGATCACGCCGCCTGAAATCGAAGGCTATACTTATAAATCGGCGAGCACCGCGCTTACGGGGACAATATCCGACGATACAATTATCACGCTTGTGTATGAGTCGGACGGAAGCGAGCCTGAAACAGGCGTTACCGAAGTGGAATACGAAGTCACCGAGAGCGGACTTATGATCAAAGACAGTCTGTTGGGCGGCGTGTCTATGCAGACAATAGAGGGAATGGAGCTGATCCCTGACGACAAAAATACGTACGGAAACACAATTCTTGCAATGGTACGGTTTAACCTTTCGCAGATGGTAGACGGAACGGAGGCATCGGCGTGGGACGGGTTGCTGATCCGTATGAAAAATACGGCAGGCATTCCTTTAAAATTCAACGTATACACCCTGTCAAATGGTCAAGTCGGAAGAAATTATGTTTCATCGGACGTGAGGGCGGAAGTGTTTATTGATGAAAAAGGTGAAAATCTTGCTGATACAGGTTTAGGCATAACCACTGCATCCGGGTATCCTACGATCAGTGCAAACGCAAGCGGTACTTGGAATTACAAGTTTGACGATCTCAAACACAATCGCCCGGATATGAACGCCATCGAAGCGATATTGTTCGGGTTGCGTATGGGTGATAAAACGTTTGACGGCTACGGGCTTGTGATTGGTTCGATCGCCGTGTATAAAGAAGACGCGTCTGCCGCAGACGGTTATACTGTTAAAACGCTGTTTAATGCGAAAGATTTGGTCATTTCCGAAGACGAAACGGATGCAACGGCGGGATTGAATTTGGCAAATACCGATTTGGGAACAGTGGTTACGACCGATTGCCCCGCTATCAATAATACGGGTACGTTTGTCGCGGAAGAATATCGTGAAATGCTGCATGAAAAGATTTTGGCGGGGTTGAATATCCAACAGCAAGGCTGTGAGATCAGGGTGAACTTTCTTGATAAAGACGGGGACGCGATCGCATCTTCTGTCAACCTGAATGTACCGCTCAATGAAACATATACCATTACTCCCAAAGAAATCGCGGGCTACGTTTACGATTCTTCCGATTTGCCTCTTACGGGTACGGTGACCGGTAATATGGAAGTGAATTTAACGTATAAATTGCAGGAGTTTACCATAACGATCAGTTTCCAGGACGAATCAGGCAAGAAGATCAAAGACGATGTCACCAAAATTGCAAGCATGCAAGAGTATGTGACGATCGACATCGAGGAGTTGGGGGCGATCGATGGATATACTTTCAAAGAGTGCAAAGGTAAATTGAACTTCACGGTCATGCGTGACGAAACGGTCGTCTTGGTATATAGCAAAAATGCGCCGGACGTGAACATAGGACTCATCGTAGGGTGTATCGTCGGCGGTCTTGCGGTTGTAGGTGCCGCAGTAGCGGGAGTTGTCATCGTAAAGAAAAAGCGCAAGAGCGCTAAATAATTTGTGGCGGGGAAACCGATATGATATTGTCTGATCTTAAAGAACTGGTTTTGGAGCGAGACCATATTGCAGGTGAACGTATGCAAGATAAATGGCAGACTGTGGCTTATGAAACGGGAAATTTCTGCGGAAATATGCTTGTTGCTACAGAAATGTGTTTTCCTAAGCCTGTAACTTTGCGCCTAAACAAAAAAGGTTGGTACAAGATTTATCTCGGTTTCATTCACTATGCGGGAAGTGCTTGCACGCATACAGGGGTGCGGCTGTCTGGCGACGCCGCTCCCTCCGTGTTGGTGCCCGACCCGTTTAACAAACAAACGGTGTACGGATATAATTATTGGGCGTCTTATTCATGGATCGAAGAAGGGTTTTGGAAATGCGCAGATCTTACAGGACAGGATCTTATATTGGAAAAACCCGACTGTATAGTGGCAGGTACATCGCAACTTTGCCTTATTCGCTTAGAAGAGATGGGCGACGAGGAGGTGCGTGCTATGCTAAAGCAACCTGCGCGTACAAAAAATCTGATGTACCATTGCGACACCGATTATTTGTTTTGGTACTATAACTATAAATCGCCGAAAGAGTATGTGAACGTGATCGAAAGGCTGGAAGGCGGAAACAGTGAAATAGTCATACAGGAGACTTATTTTGAAGATTTCGAACCGATAGGTACGGAGAATTGTGAGGCGAAACTCGTGCGCAAGCACTATCAGGCAAATTATCGAAAGTATCTTGCATGGCATGAGGAGATAGGCAGGCTGCTCGCAGAGCGTGCGCACCGTGCGGGGATGAAGATTTATGCTGGCACTCGTATGGAAATGGGTAACTTTTTACCGCCACTGGATACAGCTATCCTCGCTAAAAAGTTTGTGGTACAGCACCCTGAGTTTGCCGTTTATACCCGTGACGGGCGGCGCACTGACATTTTGTCGTACGCATATCCGCAGGTCAGGGATTGGGAGATAGATAGGCTTTTAAAATCCGTAGAAAGGGGATATGACGGAGTCAGTCTGTTTTTTATCCGCGGTGTGTTTGTAGGGTTTGAGCGCCCTGTCCGAGAGCTGTTTTTCCGAAAATACGGCGATGCGGAAGATCCCGCCTGTCTGCCGTTGGATGATCCGCGCCTGAATGAATGTCAGTGTGCGTTCTTAACGGAGTTTGTGCGTGCTTTGCGTGAGCGTCTGGATGCATACGCGCGGAAAAACAAGCGTGCGCATATCGATATAAATGTCGTTGTGTGCTATGACGTAGAATCGAGCATGCAAATCGGATGCGATGTGGAAACGTGGTTAAAGCATAATTATGTGGACAGTGTTTCGCAGGGATTGATGAAAAGCTATGAAGATATGGAAGGATGTTTTACGGACGGCGCCATGCGGAGAATCGATATGGATAAATATAAGGAGCAATTGCAAAAGCGTGCGATATTCAAGAGAGAGTATCACGACCGTGCGGATACCGTACTGGCGGGATCGGCATCGCTTTTGGAGTGCGTGAGCAGGTACGGGAAAGATTACTACGGTGCTTTGCCGTGGGAGAGTAAAAGCGCGGCATATCATGCGGAAATGGCGCAAAAGCAATATGCACTCGGTGTGAAGAAACTCATCTCGTGGAACGCAAGTCATATTGCGGAAAATCTTCCGAAATGCAATGTGATAAAAAATTTAGGTGATATAAACCGTGTGTTGCAGACAGATCCTGAACAACTTGCGCAGAAAACACAATATCGCGTGCTTTCGATCGGGGGTAAGGATATATCTACTTACAATCCGAGTTGGCTCGGCTAATAGAGGAACGAACGGAGAGAATTTGATGCTTAAAATAGTTAAAGTCACAACCAATTATATGGAAAACCCGCTCGGCATCGACTGTGGGAGACGTCCGCTTTTTTCATGGCAGTATGAAAATTGTTTCCAATTAAGACAAAAAGCTTACAGGATCCGGATCTCGGACAGTCTTGAAAAGATTTCTAACGGCGAGGCGAATATCTGGGATAGCGGCAAAGTCAGTTCTTCTCTCAGCTGCGGTGTTTCGTACGGCGGCCCGTTGGAGGCGCAAAAGATTTATTACGGAACCATAGAGGCTGAAACGACGCAGGGAACCGCACAGAGCGATGTGTTTTGTTTTGAAACGGCTCCCGACGCAAATATTTGGGAGGGCATACATTGGGTAGTCAGCTCGATCAATGCGGTCAACTCATCGTCGCTGATCCGTGCAAATGTAACTTTGGCTGATAAAAAAATCGTAAGGGCGCGTGCGTATGTTGCCGTGCTGGGCTTTTTTGAATTGTACATCAATGGTAAAAAGACGGACGATGTGTTTATGAATCCCGTTGTTACGGATCCGTCAAAGCGAATGAAATACTGCGTGTACGACGTGACGGGTTTTCTGCACTCTGGCGCAAACGCCGTTGGGGTATTTCTTGCGCAGGGCTGGACGGATTTCAGAAGAATGCGATGGGTCATGGATGTTTGGTACGAGGACGGCGAGCGCGAGCGTATCACTACGAACGAAGCAAAGCTTTGGGAGGTCGCGGGACCCGTTGTACATTGCAGCCTTTACGGAGGCGAAGTGTACGATGCCAATATAGCAGAAAAATATAAGAATTGGGCAACGACGAAGTTTGCGTTGGACGGAAGACCTTGTTTTCAGGACTGGGGTATCTCTCTTCGTACGGAAGATACGCTGGGGATCGTGATGGAACCGCAAGCACTTGTCGGTATGAAGAGAATGGAGATCATCGCTCCCGCTTCCAAAAAGGTTTTTTCGGAAAATCGGAGTGTCTATACTTTTGACAGGCATTTCAGCGGCTGGGTGCGCATCCGTGTCAAAGGGGAAAAAGGCGCGAAAGTGACTATTCGGTATGCGG
>CATYEP010000150.1 GCA_958405585.1 uncultured Eubacteriales bacterium | reverse complement strand
TCCGCATTTTCCGCGCTGAACGTAAATACATATACGCCTGCTTCTTCCGGCGTAAACGTCGTCCCCGTAAAGGTGACCGACGCACCGCCGTCTTTACTGTATGTAACCGAAACACTGCCTTTGCTTGCAGAATAGTTCAATGTGACAGTTTCCCCGACAGACACCTCCGATTCACTCAATTCGGCAGTGATCGTCACTTCATCGTCCGACGGTGTATTCGGCTGAACCTTTTCGCAAGCCGCAAAAAAAGCAACGGATACACAGAACAGGATAACCGCCACAACCGACGCAAAAATCTTCTTCATCCTTTCCTCCTTTTTTCGGGATCCGACAGTCCATAGACAATCTTCGGAAAGCCCTTCATTGTTTTTGTGATTTTATTATAGAACAGCAAAAAAAGCATGTCAATATCTTTTAAAAAAATTAACGTTCACTGAAATCGTAGCGAAACGTTAATTTTTTTTGTAATTTACTTTACGACAAACTTTGCCGTTTTTTTAGAGAACATTTCCTTATATTTTTTCAATTCTTTTCAGCTTCCGAAAAACAAGCAGGAGTAACCTTCATGTCGCTCCCTGCTCGTTTTCTCCGATAAAACACGAGACAGCACAAGCGCGCCCGTGTTCGTTCAGAAACGGGCGCGCTTGTATCGCAATTACAAAGACAAAAAAGTTGATAAATTTTTATAAATTTATTTGTTTTACAGTAAGTTTACAACCGATCCGGTGCATAAACAGCTCTTTTACAGATCAAACAAGACCTGCAAGATATTTCCTCAGTTTTACGAGCGCGGGGACATCCGCAGGCGCCCATTCCTCTTCTTTGAGTTCATCCGCCGCGAGAAAGCGAAGCGCCTCGTGTTCCGTGCAATGAAAATCCGTAAGAAATTCGCACAAATACGTATGCAACGTGATACAAAAATCCGGATATTCATGCGTCATGTCCAGAAAATGCGAGCAGACGCGGATATCCGCGCACAACTCTTCTTTCACTTCCCGCACAAGCGCCTCTTCGGGCGTTTCGCCCGCCTCAATCTTTCCGCCGACAAATTCATATTTATGCGCTACGTACGCATACTTGCTTTCGCCTCGCTTCGCCGCCAGAACTTTATTTCCTTTCAGTAAAACCGCCCCGACGACTTGTAAATGCTTCTTCATCTCATTCTCCGAAAAGAGAGAAAATGCAACACGCATTTTCTCTCTTCTTTTTTCTCTTTTCTTCCTCGTCCGCGCAGTCCGTTTATCTCTCGGCTCAGTGAACCAGCGATCCGATCTGCGCGCCGTCCGCCGCAAAAAGCAGGTGGCACGTTCCGTCTTCATTTGTGCTCGCCAGCAACATTCCGTTCGAATATTCGTTCCCGAATTTGTGAGGTTTCAGATTGATCAAAACCACAATCTTCTTTCCGATAAGCTGTTCAGGTTCATACTGATCCGCAATCGAAGAGACGATCACGCGCTCGCCGATACCGTCATTGAGCGTTATTTTCATCAGCTTATTTGTCTTACGCATGGGCTTTGCTGCCAGAATTTTACAAATACGTATATCATTTTTCGTAAAATCTTCCAGCTCGATCTGCTCTTTCAAAGGCGCCGGTTCCGCTACAAATGTATCTTCCGTAACTTTCTTTTCTTCTGTCTTTTCGGCCTCTTTTACTTCCGCAACTGCGTCCGGATCTTCCGCTTCCGACAACGAAAAATCTAAAAGTTTCAGATACCGCTCCGCATCGACCGCAAACAGGTACAGATACAGCCGAGGCCCTTTGTCGCGCGCAAGGATCAGATTATAAACATCCTTGAAAAATTTGCTCTGTACTTCTTTCAAAGCATTCTTATCTTCCGCTTTGTCCGGATACACGCGCTTGGGAATCGCGTAAAGTTCCGATTGCAAAGAGTCCAGCGTATACTCTCCCTTGGAAATATATTCTTTGAGCTCTTTCACGCACTTTTTCTCTGCCTCGTCCATTGTACGGTAATATTCCCAGTTGCGTCTTTTCAGAATAATATATTCGCTTTCAGGTGAACAGGTCTTCAGCCAGAATTCCGCTTTGGCAAAACGCTCCGAAAAATCAGCAACCTTGTACGGCGTACCGATCTTCTCAAACAGCTGTTCCATCATCTGCGCATTGAAATTGACAACCGACCCCAGATCAACAAGCTGACCCATCGGAACAGGCACAACTTTCCGGCCTGCAATTTCACAATTCTCCATCACGCGAGCAACTGTTTCGTTTGCCGTACCGTCCCGATAGGATGTCAGCATTTTGTCAAATTCAAAATACTGGCGCAAAATCTCATCCGAAAGACAAAAATCAAAGGCTTTCAAAGGTTCCGTCTTTGCATACAGCCACAAAATCACTTCCGGCTGGTATAATTTCAGCAGAAAATCAGGTGTCATGTTGAATCCCGAAGATCCGCTCATCTTGCCGACGCTGCCCTTGATCCCGATAAATTCGTAACCCTGGAACAGCGGCGCCGGATACCCGAATACTTCGCGCGAAACATCTTTCGCCGTATCGTAACTTCCGTTCTTCGACGCATGATCTTTTCCGCCCGGTTCAAAATCGACCCCTTCCGCAAGCCACCGCATCGGCCAGTCCACTTTCCATTGCAGTTTACAGTTATGATCTTTCGCAAAATCAAACTCGCCTTCGTGCCCGCATTCGCAGATATATTTCGCCTTTGTGCAGTCTTCCGACAACGACACGATCTTTGTACTGTCTTTTCCGCAGTGCGGACAGAATATGCTCACCGGATAGTAATTTTCACGCTCTTCTTCCGTAGAATCCTGCGTACGGTGCTTGTCCAATATGTCAAATATTTTCTTGCGGTTCTTCAACGCAAAAATAATATGCTCCGCATATCTCCCGCTGCGGTATTCCTGCGCCTGGAAATGGTATTCCATCTCGATCCCGAAATTCTTCAGCGAGTTCATAAATTCTTTTTCAAAATGCTCGGCATAACTCTTGCAGCATCCGAACGGATCGGGAATGTCCGCATAAGGATACCCGATATATTTCTCAAATGAATTGTTGCCCAGATAATCGGATACATTCTTCGGCACTTTGCGAAGCCTGTCATATTCGTCCCATGAAAAAAGAAGTTTCGCCTTCTTGCCGCGTTTTAAAAGCGCACGGTAAACAAAATAACTCGTCGCTATGTCACGGAAATTCCCGATATGCACCGATCCCGACGGCGATATCCCTGCCGCACATACATATTCTTCCTTTTCCGGATTGCGGCGGATGATCTCGTCCGCCAACTTATCTGCCCAATACATACTAAATCTCTCCTGTGCTTGTTTCGCTTACATTTGTGCTATTATAGCATATCCACCGACTAAAAATCAATAAGTATGCGCCCGAAACGCAAAAATTCTGCAGAAAATGATTTGCTTTTATCCTGCATTGTGTTATAATACACTTTATCTTTTACTGGAGATATGCCATGAAATTCACACGCGGACTAAAAGACGGCCTGCCCATTGCTTTGGGGTATGTTTCCGTCGCTTTCGCTTATGCCGTCCAGGCTGTCGGTCAAGGATTCCCGCCCTGGTTCCCTATTCTTATCTCTGCCACGAATTTTACCGGGACAGGCCAATTCGCCGGCACCAACCTCATCGCGGCAGGTGCAGGAATCGCCGTCCTTGTCGCAACCATGCTCGTCATCAATATACGTTACACTCTGATGTCTTTTGCCCTTGCCCAAAAAATGGGAAACGGCTTCCCGCTCTGGCAAAGAGCTGTTCTCGCATTCGGCGTCACGGATGAAAATTTTGCCGTCGCGATCCGCCAGCCGCAAAAGCTGACCTTCCCTTACCTGATCGGCTTAATGTCCTGTTCTTTCTGCGGATGGCTGGGCGGAACCGCACTCGGTGCAGGAGTCAGCGAACTGCTTTCCGCTTCTCTTGCAAACGGCGCAGGCCAAGCTTATTACGATATGCTCATGAGCGCTCTCAGCATCGCCCTCTACGCCATGTTCGTGGCAATCATCATCCCCCCGTCCCGCGACGACATACACGTTTTACTGCTCGTCGCTCTGTCCGTCGCCGCAAGCTGCCTTTTTTATTTTATCCCCGTACTTGCATCGCTGCCCGCGGGACTGAATATCATCATCTGCTCCGTCGTCTGCACTGCCGTCATCGCTTACTTCTTTCCGCACGAAGAAAAGCATACCGAAAACCAACCGTTGCCGCTCGCCGATAATTCGCGATCCGATCAGAACGAAGCACCTTGCGACGGCAGCTCTTCCGACCGCGGCGAAAACGGAAAAGGAGGTTCACTGTGAACGCTACCCTTACCGATATGCTCGTAGGATGTCTCGTCATGTTTGCAGTCACTTACGCTACAAAAGCCGTTACTTTGCTGTTTGTCAAAAAAGATATCAACAGCAAATATATACGCTCTTTCCTGTACTACCTGCCTTACAGCGTGCTCGCTGTCATGGTTTTCCCCACCGTTCTTTTCTGTACCTCCTCGATCTGGTCAGGCCTTGCAGGAACAGCCGTTGCTCTTTTGCTCGCCTATTTCCGAAAAGGTTTGCTGTCCGTGTCGCTCGCAGCTATCGCCGCCGTGTTTGCGGTCGAATTGTGCATGTATCTGCTCTGATTC
>CATYEP010000149.1 GCA_958405585.1 uncultured Eubacteriales bacterium | reverse complement strand
GGTTATCTATACGGTTATGTTTGCAAAAATTTTAAAAACTTTAAGGAAAGAAAACGACACGACACAGTGCGAGTTGGCGGATAAGTTAGGTGTGAAGCAGTCCACTGTCAGTAGCTGGGAAATCGGTCGTTCGCGTCCCACGTTTGAGCAGATCATCGAAATTTCCAATATATTCAATACCAGCACAGACTATCTGCTCGGCAAATCGGACAGCGAAAATAACTACGTATACACCGATAACAAAACGTTACAGAATTTCTACGTCGACTTCGGCAGACTTTCCAAAGCAGAACAGACTTTCATTGTAAAAAGCGTTCGCGCTTACGTTGAAAGCAAATAACATCTACCGTTTTGAAAATCCTTTGTGAAAACTTTTTGTTTTTTCAAAGGTATTTTCTCGGCGATATGATTAATATTGTTGATTATTTTTAATAATTATTACTAAAAAACGTCATAACGTTGCATAATCGGATTTTATGTCTCGCAAAATTTGCGGGACATTTTTTCTTTTACCCTACCCTTTCTCATATACCTATCAGACAAAATACTGACACACCAGTTCAAACAAAACAGCCCCCGCCTCTGTATAGGAAAATCCACAACTCCGCAGAGAGAAAAACTTCTCCGATCAAAGAAAATGACTTCCCTCGGTCCGGATTGGTTGCTGACCCTGTTGACTGTTGACACAGCAGTAAGCCTGTTCAGGCTGATTGCAAAACAAAAGCCGAAATTCTGATTACCCGATTCAGTTTAACGTTAAAAGTTTCATCGAACAAACTGTATGCGGGCGAAATTTTTGCCCATCCTAACAAAGCCGCGGATCGGAAAAATCATTTTCGATCCGCGGCTTTCGATTTACTGATAAAAGGCGGAGCCGCGCAAAATTGCACGGCTCCGCTTCACCTATTCATCTTTCCGTTGATTGCCTGACTGACTTTGGTTGCCAGACTGAAAAGATCTTCTCTTTTTCTCTTGACGAAGATTCACGACTAAATCGAAAATATTCATTCCGATCCCCATAACGATATATGAATAATACAATACGAAGCGCCAGATAAGCACATACCAGAACAAAACTCCCGACGCGATCGAAGCAAAAGCGAGCATAAACACCGATTCGGCCGCACCCGAATTTCCGGGCGTCGGGATAAACACAGCGGCATATGTGGAATACATCGCCAGTCCCACAACCGTAAAAAACAATTCCCACCCTGCCGTCACATATTGTCCGCACAGTGCAATCAAAAGAAAATACGGAATAATGAACTGTATTATAGGTTCTGCCAGGCACAGCAGGAACAACAGCAAAAACCATACGGGATGGCGGAATATAAACTGCGAAAACACAGCAAAATCATCCATCCATTTACGGATCCGCGCCTGCATTTTTTCTGAATTTTTGACGATATGAATTTTATGCAGGATCCTGACGAATAAATTCGCGACCCATGCCACCGCCCGCGGGCAAAACACCACAAATATAACGACCACAGGAATCATACCGTTGATGCAGAAGCCGATCCACCCGCACACATACACAGTCGTGCGCGTGACTGTATCTTCGATCGCTGACAATGTTCCCGCAAGACACCCCATGACCACGGCAGCAAAAATCGTCCAGGCCAGCATCTGCACGCCGTATTTAACCATCGTAACCGAAGCACTGTTCGCTCCCGGCATCCCCTGTTTATGCAGGTAATAAATCTGCATCGGCTGTCCGCCCGTAGCCGTCGGGGTAATATTTTCATAATATTTCCCCGTCAAAGCAACCTTCATATCCTTATGAAAGCCCAGTTTGTATCCGTTACACCTGTTCAAAAGCGTGTATTTGAGCGAATCCAGCAGAAATCCGACAATAAAAAGCGCCACGACTAAAAGGAGATACCAACCGTTCATGTTGGCGATCATCTCGCCGAACGTCGCCGAATTCCCCTCCTGCAACGTGTTGCTCAGCTGAACCAGCACCGAAATCACACAAGCAATGATCAGCACCGATACAATTGTAAAAATTATATTTTTCCGCTTCCGCTTCTTAATATCTTTTTCAGAATCTTCCGCCGCTTTAGTCTCTTTTGTTTCCTCCGCCGCGGAAGGAACGGGGATCACCCCTGCCAGCGTCTCATTTTCCGTTTTTTCTGTTTTTTCTGTTTTTTCTTTCGGGTCGAGATTGTTTTCTTGCTTCTCCATAACTCCTGTCGATCCAGCTTATTTGCAACATTGTACCATAAAACATCTTTTGCCGCTACCAAATATATGCCGGATCACGAAAATAAAGAAACAATTTCTTACTTTTCACCCAAAAAGCCCTGCGATCCTGATTTTTTTCTGCGCATCATCAACATAGCGAACAGACACGCCGCGGCCACCAAAGGCACAGCGGACAGCACAAAAAAAGCCGCACGCATAGACTTTGCCTGCGTGATCGCGCCTGAAACGGCCGGAAGAACGGCCGCCCCGATATCCTGCGAAAACGCCAGTGACGCGAGCATCCATCCGCCTGATTTCGGAAGAAAGTCTGCCGCCGCAGACATAGCGCCCGGCGACAGCACTCCCACAAACGCGCCGCAAAGGATGGCAAAAACCAATCCCAGCATCGGAACATCGACCAGAGCCGCCAGAAGATACATGGCACACGCCGCCAACGCAGAACCGATCAGCATCGGAATCGGCGGCGTGTTTTTCCTGCGCTCCGCAAACACGTACAGCGTTCCGCCTCCGCCGAGACACGCCGCAAAAAGCGCGCACCCGACAGCCGCGCCCGTTTCGGCTCCGAATGTATCCGCCGCAAATGACGAGATCCATTGATTCATCACGACTTCCGCCCCGTAGCCAAAAAATACCGCCAGCACCGCGAGCAAATAAAAAGGATGAAAAGCCGAACGCACCGGCGCATGCTTTTCCGTTTTCGGAAGATCTGCACACATCAGCAATAAAAAAACGGCTGCCGGCACAATCGCCAGAATCAGAACCGCCGCATTCCAGTACCCGGCCCCGAATACCGCAAAAAATCCGAGCAAAAACAGAGCCATGCCTACCTGCGCCCAGGCATAAACCGTATGCAAAAGACACAACCCTCCGCCCTCCGATTTCGGGAGCGCCTCCGCCGCGTTCGACAAAACCACTTCCAGCATTCCGCCCGCAAAAGCAAACACGATGGTCGCGGCAATGATCGGAAAATATATGGAATCCGCGCAAATATAAGGCAGAAGCCCATAAAAAATCAGCCCCGTACAGGAAAGACCCGCCGCAATACAAGCAAGCAGACGCGGCGAAAACCTGTCGATAAAAAACAGCAGCAAAAAATCCGCGCATAACTGCGCGGCAAAACCCGCCGCCGTCAAAAAGCCCAGTTGTACATATGTAAAACCGTACAATCGCATGAACGGTACAAACAGTATCGCCGTAACATTCGTGATGATCGCCTGGTTTACAACTCCGGCATGGCATACCAGAGAAGTTTTTACCCCATTTCTCTTGTGCATAATTTGATTCCGTCCGCAGTAGAAAAGTGTTCTCTATATTGTATGCCCCGCTTTCCTCTTTCGGTGCGTTTTCCGTATTTGACGAACGGAAGCGCTTGACGAACGCGCAAAAAAATGGTACCATGAAATCATGAACAGCAATATCGAACAAGTTTTACAATCCCATAATTTTCTGCCTATCGGAGAACAAAACCCGAAAATTAAACAGATCAAAGGCGTGATCTCCAATACCAAACCCAATCCGCGCAAACTGTTTGTCGCGGAAGGGATATGGATGCTTTCCATGTGCGAAAAATTCCATACGCCCATCGACAGTCTGATCCTTTGCCCCGAACATATCCGTACCCCCGAAGCCGCGGCTCTCGCCGAAAAAATCGCTGCACGTACGGCGGAATTGTATACCGTGTCCGCTAAAACTTATGAAAAAATTTCCGAACGCGGACAGCCCGACGGACTGCTTGCTCTTGCACAGCTGCCCCGCCACGAACTCAACGATTTTCACCCCGGCGGCAATGCCGTTCTCCTGATCCTGGACGGGGTAGAGATTCCGGGCAATATCGGCACAATGCTGCGAATGGCGGACGGCGCGGGCGTGGACGGGGTATTTCTCTGCAACCGAAAAGCGCGTCTGACTCACCCGAAGCTGATCAAAGGAAGCCAGGGAGCGATCCTTTCCGTACCCTTTTTCGAATTTGAAACGGTTGCCGCCTGCAGAGAGTGGCTGGACCGAAACGGCTTTACCGTTTATCTTGCGGATACGCGCGCAAAGCTGTTTTACTACGACGAGCCGTTCGGAAAAAAGACCGCCCTCGTCATGGGCAGCGAACGCTACGGCATTTCCCGTGAATGGTACGACGGATCTTACGAGATGATCGCCATTCCCATGGAAGGAAGCTGCGATTCTCTGAACGTCGGCGTTGCCGCCACCGTGCTTGCCTATGAAGCCGTCAAAAAGAATAAGTTTATCCCGCAGCACCTGAAACCTTGAACACATTTGTTTTCACTCACACCGCGCGAAGCGGAATATTTGACGTTTCCGTTTTTTTCACTTATACAGGTTCTGTTTGATCTTCCCATTTTTCGATTTAAAAGCGGATTACGGCACAAGATTTCTTGCGCCGTAATCCGCTTGCTTTTCACAGGGTGGGGGAGTCGACCAAAAAAAAAAATTAGGCCCCCCCCCACTATTTTTAAAAA
>CATYEP010000148.1 GCA_958405585.1 uncultured Eubacteriales bacterium | reverse complement strand
GCTTTACAAAAGCACGCTCACAAGCGTTGGTGCAGACAGGCGGGACAGAATCTCTGCAATTTATTTCTTCCCCCAACAATATTCTGGGAGTCGAATACCTAAAAGCACTGTCGGCATTTGAAAGCCGTGCAGAAATCCTTCCGATCGAAAGAGTCGGAGCCGATTATGCCGATACAAAACTTTATAAAAACTTTTCCTCGGCAACTGCCATACGCAAAGCCGTTTATGAAGGCAAGATCCGCTCCGTACGAAAAAATATTCCCGACTATGTATTGAAAGATCTTCAGGATGCCGTAAAACCGGAACTGTATAAAAAGATCGCGCTCTATTCCGTAATACGCGCGGATGCATCGGAATTAAAAAATATCCTGGATTGCACGGAAGGTTTGGAAAACAGGCTCAAAGCATTTGCAAAAAGCACGCATGACTACGATGAATTTATAAAAAAAGTGACGACAAAGCGCTACATCTCATCCCGCATCCGCAGGATCCTGGTTGCCGCTGTATTGGGCATCAGCGAAGATCTCGTGAAAAAAGGGCTGAAAAATCCCCTGTACATGAAAATACTCGCTATCGACAAACAGCAAGCCGACAGGATTCTTCCTGCATTGAAACTCTCCGCTTTTCCCTGCATAACGCGCCGCAGCGACCTTTCACTCTTAAACAAAACTGCGGCAGAAATTCTCGCAGTCGATACGTTGGCGGCCGATATTTTCAACCTCGCCGCAAGCCGCAATTTCACAGAGTCTCAACTGCGCCTGATCGATACCTCATCCGTTCAGTAATTTCTTTTTTGCAGATACAATATATCGATAGAGTCAAAAAACCGACAATAAAGTCTGCAATCATTTAAAAAGAAAATCGCTTGCAATATCGCAAAACAAATTTTGCATAAGAACTTTTTTCCCTTATAAAAACTATATAAAAATATTTTTAAAAGGATGCCTGAGATTGCTTAGGCATCCTTTCTGTTATTATTCGATTTATGCTATGCATATTACTCTGTCAGACTCCGGAATACGCCGAAAATCCGCCATCGACAGGGATAACTGTACCCGTTACAAATCCGCTCGCCGCATCATCCGACAGCCACAGCAATACCCCGTTCAGGTCTGAAATTTCTCCAAAGCGGTTCATAGGCGTTGCCTGCAGTATTTTTTTTGTGCGTGCGGTAGGTCTGCCTTGCTGATCAAAAAGAAGAGCTTTATTCTGATTGGTCACAAAAAATCCCGGAGCGATCGCGTTCACACGGATATTGCAAGGCGCAAAATGAACGGCAAGCCACTGCGTTAAATTTGATATACCTGCCTTAGCCGCACTGTATGCGGGTATTTTTGTCAATGGTCTGAACGCATTCATGCTCGAAATATTGATGATATTTCCGCCCTCTTTTACCATATCTTCCGCGAACACCTGTGTTACGAGAAAAGCGGTCATAATGTTCAAATCGAAAACAAACCGTATTCCGCTTTCTTCCAATTTGAAAAAATTTTTAACCGAATCAGCTTGCGCAGTCATAACTTCATTATCGCAAGTCGCGCGCGGATTATTTCCGCCTGCTCCATTGATCAGTAAATTAACTTTCCCGAAAGATTCCACGATTGTTTCCCTGGCAGCCATAATACTCTGTTTGTCCAGACAATCGCAGCGGATCGCTATAGCATTTTGCCCGATCTCGTCGGCAACTGTTTTGGCCGCTTCAAAATTTATATCCAACAACGCGACCCTAGCCCCGCAAGTCGCCAAAGCTCTGGCAAACTCACTGCAGATCACACCGCCCGCTCCTGTGATCGCCACTATTTTTTTACTTAAATCAACGTTGAAAGGCAATTTCATATTCTGTCCGTCTCCTCTTTGTTTTTTTATCTGTGTAACTCATAATTTTCAACAGCTTCGAACAAACCGTTCAGATAAGCGGCGCCCAATGCCCTGTCATACAATCCATATCCGGGTTTTCCGTCTTCTCCCCAAATATTGCGGCCGTGATCCGGACGCACATAACCTTTAAATCCGCTTTGGATAAGCGCTTTCACAATATCAAAGATATTCAGATCTCCATCCGCTGTACGATGCCCTGCTTCCGAAAAATCGTGTTGGCCGCAGTATCTTAACTGACGGATATGCGCAAAGTAAATTCTGGATGCGTATTTTTTTGCCATTTTCGGCAAGTCGTTATCTCTTCCCGCACCCAGTGAACCGGTACAAAATGTGATCCCGTTATGAGAATCCGGTACAGCCGAAAACAACTTATCATAACTTACTTCCCCGGTAATGATACGCGGAAGCCCGAACATATCCCAAGGCGGGTCATCCGGATGAATTGCCATATTAATCCCCGTCTCATTGCAGGCAGGCATGATCCTTTTCAAAAAATATACAAGATTTTCAAATAATTTTTCGTGGGATATTTCTTTATATTGTCGGATCAATCCGCTTAACTGTTCGGGAGTATAACTTTCATCCCACCCCGGTAAATGTAAGTTTGAAGGATCCAAAGCCATAAGTTTTTCGTGTTCATAGCTCAGGCAAGTGCTTCCGTCTTTGTTTTCAGTTTTTAAATTTGTTCGCAGCCAGTCAAAAACAGGCATAAAATTATAGCAAATACACCGAACCCCGTATTTCCCGAGATTTCGGATGGTATTTGCATAATTGTCGATAAGTTTGTCCCTTCCCGGTTTTCCGAGCTTGATATCCTCATGAACCGGAACACTCTCAATGACTTCCATTTGCAAAGCATTTGCATCGCAAACGCTCTTCAGCCGTGCAATTTTCTCCTTAGGCCATACCTCCCCGACTGGCACATCATATACCGCCGTCACGACACCCGACACGTTCGGAATTTGCCTGATGTATTGCAAAGGAATCGAATCCGTCTCTCCATACCACCGGAAAGTCATTTTCATAAACCCAAAGTCTCCTTTATGTTAAAATAACAGATCTTTTGGGCAGTCAAAACCGCCGCATCAAAATCGTATTCTCCTTTTACCACGAGTTCGCCGAGGAAATCCGACAAAAGCCTTCTGTAAAAATCAAACCGCACATAACTCGAAAAGGATCGGCTGTCAGTCAGCATTCCGTAATTCGTTCCAAGGGCCGAGTATTCTGCAATAACCGATAAATTTTTTCTGATACCTTGTACTGTATCGTTAAACCACCATGAAGCTCCCGCCTTCACGTTCTGAAAAGCCCCGGTCAAGCATACCAACGACGGAAGACTGGCATCATTTAAAGTATAAAAGATCGTTTCCGGCCTTTCACTATCCTGCATTTGCCCGAAATACCCGATCACGCTTTCCGGCTCTTGAGCGTTGGCAATCACATCAAACCCTGAGTCCGCACCTACCTTTTTGAACTGATAAGAATTTACGTTCCTCTCAACAGAAAAATGCAATTGCATCACAATACCGTGTCTTTTATACAACTTGGCAAACTCTACAAGAAAATATCCTCCAAGCAATTCTTTTTCTTTCTCCCCGAGCGAAGCAAGCTTTGAAAAATATTTTTCCGCTTCCTTCTTGTCAATGTATCTGTCCGGGAATCTTTTAAATCCATGATCAGAGATCCTGCAGCCATGCGCCTTAAAATAAAGCAGACGCTCCTCAACGGCCTGCCACAATGCGTCCAACGATCCAATATCTCTGCCTGTACATTCCCCAAGACGCTTTACATAATCGGCATCGCATGCCAAAATTCTGTCAGGACGGAATGTCGGGGCAACGACCGTATTTTTATACTTTCCATGATCCTTCAGATCATCACAAGGGTCATCCGTTGTCGCCACATAAACAACCCCGAACCGATCCAACAAATCCTGCACATGTATATTTTTCAAAACTTCATTTGCCTTCCGATATATTTTTTCCGCAGAATTCCCGTTCAAAGGCTCACAGATGCCAAAGACCTGGCGTAATTCCATGTGTGCCCAATAATAGACGGGATTCCCTGCCAGCAGCGGCAAAATCTCTGCAAATTTTATAAACTTATCGTGGAAACTTTTAGAACCTGTAATATACGCCTCTTCCACACCGCACATACGCATGGCTCGCCATTTGTAATGATCGCCCGCAAGCCACAATTCCCCGATATCTGAAAAACCGCTATTATTACGGATCTTGCCTGCATCCAAATGACAATGATAATCTATGATCGGTAAGGATTTGACCTTCTCATAGATTTGTACGGACGGAGCAGACCGTAAAAATAATTTTTCTCCAAAAAAATCATTCATCTACCGTGTCCCTCCGAACGACATGGAATTATCGATCAGAAGATCTTCCTTTCTCTTGTCCACCGATGCTTCCGACTTTTTCTTGAGATAAGTATAATATTCTTCATCGTCCACGGGCAATTCGATCGTTTCGTTCTTCCATGCCGACAAAAGCATGGAGTCTATCAGCTCTACACACTTTAAACCTTCGCGGCCGTCCACATACAGAGGTTCCAATCCCAGAACAGCATTCGCAAAGTTATTTAGAATGCCTACATGCTGCAAATTTTCGCCGCTCTGCGGAATGACTTCACTCGTATATTCCGGTTCTTTAAAGCCATTTTGTTCATTCATAAGCGCTTCCTGCAGATCAGTTTTTAATCTGCAGACAAGAAGCTCGTCCTTTTCGCACACAACCTTCCCGCGCGATCCGAGTATTTCAAAACGATTCGTACCGGGAGCATCTGCCGTAGACGTTATAAAAGCGCCGGTCGCTCCGTTCGGAAATTCAAAATACGCAGTCACATCGTCTTCCGTTTCGATATTATGCCACTTCCCGAAAT
>CATYEP010000147.1 GCA_958405585.1 uncultured Eubacteriales bacterium | reverse complement strand
GCAAAGGCGTGATCGGCGCATTTGCGGCGCTGAACAAGAAGTTCAAATGGTTCGGACTTGTCTGCATTGTCGTGCCGATCATTATCGTGCCGTATTATTCCGTGATCGGCGGATGGGTGATTAAATATTTCTGGGCGTTCATGATCGGGGATGCGGAGTTGGTAGGCGCGGCGGCGGATACGAGTGCGTATTTCAGCGCTTTTATTTCGAACGCATGGCAACCGCTCGTATTTTTCCTTGTTTTCGCGGCGGCGACCATTCTGGTCGTGGTGTTCGGAGTGCAGAAGGGGATCGAGCGTGTAAGCAAGATCTTAATGCCGTTGCTTGCGGTCCTTGTCGTGTTTCTGGCGGTGTATGCATTGTGCCAGCCGGGTGCGTTGGAGGGACTGAAAAAACTGTTTGTGCCTGATTTTGAAGATTTTCGTTTTGAAACGCTCTTAGCGGCGCTTGGACAGCTTTTCTATTCCATGTCGCTTGCGATGGCGATCATGATCACTTACGGATCGTATATGAAAAAGAATGCCGATATTCAAAAATCGGGCAGACAGATCTCGATCTGCGATACGTTATTTGCGATTTTTGCGGCGATGATCATCATTCCTTCCATCTACGCGGTGACGGGCGGCGGAGAAGCTGCGGCGGAAGCAATGGGCAACAGCGGGCCGTCGTTGATGTTTGTCGTTCTGCCGCAGGTATTCAACGGTATGGCAGGCGGCAGAGTGATCGCGGTAATCTTCTTTATTCTCGTTTTATTTGCGGCACTGACGTCGTCCATTTCCCTTGTGGAATCGATTGTTGCGGTATTGCGTGAGAATTGTCATCTGAAGCGTTGGATGGCATGTCTGATCGTGTTCGGGGTCATGATCGTATTGGGTGTGCTTTCGTCGTTGGGATTCGGACCGCTGAGTATGGTGCAGATCGGCGGAAAGAGCATTCTCGATATGTTTGACTATGCGTCGAACAGTATACTGATGCCGTTGGTGGCGATCGGGACTTGTGTGATTGCGGGTTATTTTACGGATACGGAAAGTCTGATGGATGAGATCGGTATGCGTCGGAAAGGGTATCGCAGGTATTATCGGATCATGATACGATATATTGCACCAGTGTGTATGGCATTGATTTTGATCAGCGGGATTGCAGTACCGCTGTAAAATACAGAGAGTATGCGTAAAAGCGCGCTTTGGCGCGCTTTTGCTTTGTCCGAAAAAACAATTCGGTATGAAAAATGAAAGCACGTTATCCGAAATTCGGGCAACAAGACGATGGTTCAGGCCGCAGATAAAGCGGCGGAACAGGTCAGGGATCGGAGCGGTTTTATGACGCAGAAAAAAAGGAAACGGGAGATCGATCTTGGCAGAGATCCTGTCGGAGGGCTGGTTGTCAGACTGGCTGTGCCGGCGGTGTTGGCGCAGTTGATCAATCTTTTATACAATTTAGTGGATCGGATGTATGTCGGGAGTATTCCGCAGATCGGTACGCAGGCATTGGCGGGGGTGGGAGTGGTGTTCCCGATCACGCTGATCGTAAGTGCGTTCAGCAATCTGGTGGGGATGGGCGGAGCGCCCCTGGCGAGCATATGTCTCGGCGAGCAGAAAAAAGAAGAAGCGGGCAAGGTTTTCAATACGGGAGTGGGGCTTTTGGCTGTTTTTGCCGTCCTGTTGACGGCGGTAGTACTGATCTTCTGCGATTCATTGGTAAATTTGTTCGGAGCCCCGGCGGACAGTTTTGATTGCGCGCGCGGGTATCTGCTTGTGTACGGATGCGGAACGGTATTTGTTCTGTTTTCGTTGGGACTGAATCCGTTCATTACGGCGCAGGGTTACAGTGTAACATCCATGCTTACGGTCGCGATCGGTGCCGTGCTGAACATAGCGCTGGATCCGCTGTTTATTTTTGTATTTAAAATGGGTGTGGAAGGTGCTGCATTGGCTACAGTCCTTTCGCAGGGTGTATCGGCTGTATGGGTCGTGTCTTTCTTTTTTCGTAAAAAGAGTGCTTTTCGCTTTAACGCAAAGCAGTTTATACCGGAGCGGCGGACGGCTCTGCGGATCTTGGCATTAGGTCTTTCTCCGTTCATTATGAGCGTGACGGAAAGTGCGATCCAGATCGTATTCAATGTAAATCTGAAACGTTGGTCGGGCGGAAACAGTGACTATACGGCAGCGCTGACGATCATGCTCAGTGCGATCCAGATGGTTTGCCTGCCGCTGAACGGATTGGGAACGGGAGTGCAGCCGTTGGTAAGTTACAATTACGGAACAGGCAATTCGGAACGGATCCGAAAAACTGTGCGGATAGCGGCTTTGACGGCGCTGTGCGGTTCAACGACTGTATGGGCGGTATCTTTGTTTGCGCCGCAGATATACGGTTATATATTCAGTGCAAGCGAACCTGTGATGGCGATCCTGCGCAGATATACGCCGTTTTTTATGATGGGAACGATTTTCTTTTTTGCGCAGATGACATTGCAGAACGTATTTGTGGCGTTGAATCAGGCAAAGATCTCTATTTTTCTGGCGTGTCTGCGGAAAGTTATATTGCTGATCCCGTTGTGTTTTGCGTTGCCGTATGCTTTTGGGGTGTCAGGAGTTTATTATAGCGAGGGAATCGCGGACATCACGGCGGGCATCGTGACGGCGACGACATTTTTCTGTATGCTGCCGCGTATTTTGCGCAAGCGGGAACAAGTTCTTTTGCAAGAGAAGGAACAGGGAGTAAAAGCGGAAAATAGTTTTTGAAGAAAAGCTGCATAATTTTTCGTGAAAAGAGCAAAAATATGGGATATGAAGCGAAGAATTATGCCCGCAGATGAAGTACGGACAAGGGACGAACGGGAAACGTTCGTTCCGGGATTCAATGCGGCGGGAGAGCGGCATGGAAAATAAAGAAATGCAGGCAATGCGCCGAGAAAATCGCGGCGGAGCAGGCGCCGTGAATGAAGAAAAAGAAAAGGCGCATGTTTCGACGTATGCAGGGATCAACAAGAATTATCTTGCGTACGTGCGTTCGTTTGCGCCGCCGACGAAACATTTTCATAATTGCCTGCGGGCGTTTATGGTCGGCGGATTGATCTGCTGTATCGGACAGTTCTTGCGGACGGTCTTTGAGAATGTTTTTTTGCTGACCGGTGATGAATTGGCGGGAGCTACCTCGATGGCGCTTATTTTTCTGGGGTGTCTCTTGACTGGTTTGGGAGTTTACGACCGTATCGGCAAAGCGGCGGGAGCAGGATCGATCGTGCCGATCACGGGGTTTGCGAACAGCGTGTGTTCTCCGGCACTGGAATTCAAATCGGAAGGGATGATCACAGGCCTTGCGGCAAAGATGTTTACGGTAGCGGGGCCGATCATTGTTTACGGCGTTCTGGCAGGGGCTGCGGTCGGCCTTATTTATTTTTTGCTGGGGCTGGGTTAAATCGCACTGTTTGAAGTATACGTTGCTGATTATTTGCAGCGCAAGATTGCATTGCCGAAACTTTAAAAAATATTTCTTTATGCCTGCCGTTTACGGCAGGCATTATAATTTCCGCGGGGCGTAAAAATAATTTTGCGCCCCGCGGTTTCCTTTTATCAAACAAATGAGATGAGAACAAAATTGATTTTGTTCTCGCATCGTGTTTTTTCGGAAAATCGGGTAGTTCAAATGGATCGGAAATCGGTAACAAATCATTTGCGATGTTTTATAAAGGCGCAGACGGAAAGTATTTTGATAAAAAATATGTCGAGATATGAAAATTTTCTTGCAAAAAATAAAGAAGTGTGATAAAATATGATTGAATACAAATGAGTGAAAATACGGCCGGCCGTATTTTGTCTATCTCAGATAGACAAAATATATAATTAGAAGCAAAAGGGGAAAAGGGGAGCGATTAAAAATGCGAAAAGGGAAGACTGCAAAAATGTTGTCGGGCAGAAAGCCGGGCGGGATTTTTGCGGTCTTTTGTTATTTTATAGCGATACCGATGCTGCTGATCGTGGTGAGCGGGCTGTTGGCATACATAGGCAATTATTACGGGCAGACGGATTTATTGTATATGGCGGTATATTTGCTGGTCACGGTGGAATGTCTGGTGATACCGTTTTTATTGGCAGTGCTGATCGGAGGGGTGCAGAAATATTTTTGCGGGAGAATCAGAATCGAACGGATCCGCATGAGAAAAGTACGCGTGAAGGTGCTGAAGTATCCCGTGAAGCCGGTGCCGGCATATCGTAATTTCTGCAGGCGAAACTGTTGAGAGAGAATATTGAGAAAAGAGAGAAAAGTAAGGAAAGTGAAAAAACGAATGAGAAATTAGAAATAGAGAAAATAGAGAAAAAAGAAAGGAGAGAAAAAATGATAAAAAAATTAAAGAAAGCATTTACGATCACGGAGCTTGTGATCGTGATCGCGGTGATAGCGATTCTTGCAGCGGTTTTGATCCCGACGTTTACGACTTTGATTGATAGGGCGAACCGTTCTTCCGACGAATCGGCGGTTTATAACATGAACTTGATACTTTCAACGGCTGATACAGAAAAGCCGGAAAGTGTTTCGGAAGCATTAAAACTTTTGGAAGAATCAGGGATGGACGCCAAAGAGTATAAAGCACTGGTTAAAGGCAACGCGTTTTATTACAATCTCGAAAAAAATCGCGTCATTTATATGGAAGTAGCCACGAATACGATTTTGTATCCGCAGGAATATGCTAATATGTCGGAAACCGAAATCAAAGAAATGTTTGCGAACGGACAGTGGTACAATCTGGAAGGCAGAATGGCGGGGGACGAAACCTGGCAAACTGCTACTGATTA